>JBDTKB010000015.1:0-5692 GCA_039935555.1 Ginsengibacter sp.
GGCTGCAACACACAAACTTTCATAATTTTTTACTATTAAAGTCTTTGGTACTTTTAAATAAGTTCAAGTTGCTTCGCCATTTTTTGTTTAAGTAAATGTTTATGAGTTAAAGCGTTTCTCATAATCGTAGCAATTAAAGAGCCAAATGAATTTCCGGACAATCGGAGAATGCCTCCTATGGAGGTAAAATTTTCATCATCAGATAAACCGCACTGGGCGTTTACTTCAAGCACATAAAGCTTACCGGTTATTTTATCCATTCTTATGTCTACACGTCCATATCCTTTTCCTCTAACAGCTTTGTATGCATCAAAGCTAATTTTACAAATCGCTTTTAAAAGTGCCACATCCGGTACACGATAATTATAAAAATCTTCTTCATTTTTTATTGGCGTTTCATCTTCATACATTTCCCAAAGCCTGTCGAACGATAAGAATTTTTCATGCGGAGGTAACGACGCATTAAAAACTCTTTCAACAGGCAGATAAACTTTACATTCTTTTACCGTGGCGCTGTTTCCAACAATAAGGGTTGTAAATTCAGGACCATCAATAAATTTTTCTGCAAGCACGCCGCCATCTGCAAGCTTCCATCCATGATACCCTTCCTGTAGCTTTTGATACTGTACCAGCAAAGCATCGGCGTTTTCAACAACCGAATGAATGCCTACGCCGAGGCTTCCGCCAGAAATGGCCGGCTTTACAATTACAGGATTTCCTAATTTTTTAAAAATTGATTTTGCGTCTGCAGGCTCGTCGGTAATAATTTTCCACGGTGGTGTTGCAATGTTTTTTGCATCAAACACTTGTTTCATTATTATTTTAGAAGTAGTAGTCCTGTAAAAGTATTCGTCAGCACCGGTAAAACACAGCCCGCTTTTTTTAAGATACCTGATGATATTTACTCCTGGAGCATTATTGATCTCGTCACCGTCGCATAGGTTTATAACAATCACATTTTCCGAAGTAGAAACCGAAATGATATTATCAATAACTTCTTTAAAATTTTTGTTAGTTACCGGCTGCCATCTCCATTGCAGATGCAATTCTTTAAAAGCACGTGTAAATTCTTCAATGCTTTGCGTGTAGTCGTAATAGTAGTCAAGATTTTCATCGTTCGTTTCAACAAAAGGAGCTAAAACCCATACAAAAAGTTCTTTATGAAATGGCAGCATAATTTTTAAGATCTTTTACATGATCATACTTTTTGCAGGTATGGTATGTTTAATTTTTGCATGATAAAATCTGAAAACTTATAATGAAGAATATTTTCATGAGATAAAAACGCAGCGCCTTGAATTTTATTGAGGCAATTATTTGATCCGCAAAAACAATTAAAAGGTGCGGCCATTGAATATTCTGTGGAAGGATAAAAAAAAGTGAGCTCATCGCCTGCGGCAATATTTTTGAGACAGCTTAATTCCATTTTTGTTGTATCAAAAAAAACATTGGGATTACAACTATGATTGATGTATTGTAAAAATTCTGGATGTAAAATAATGTGTACATCTTCGCCGACCTGTACTGTATACTTATTAGGATGGGCCAGCGTTTCAGCGGCTTCAAATGTTGCAAACGGTTCGCCCGCATTATAGGAAACCGTCGCGTGTAAAGATTTTTCACCAGTTATATTATTTTGATAAAGCCTGGCAAAACCGTAATGCGATATGTTGGTTAAGTTTGGGAGGGAATAAGCGGAATAATTCATTTAGGAAGAGCTAAGGGAGGTTTACATTTTATTTGCATATCTAAATTATTATAAAATAAAGTTGCAATGCAATTATAACGCTGAAAACTTATCAACAATTGTGAATTAAGTTTTGATATTTAAAGAAGTAGTTATAAAATAAAATCTATTTGAAAGGCAAATAAAAATGAAACATAAAAATGCGATGGCCTGATAATGAAATCAACTTGATGCAACATCAATTTCAAACGGCCGGTTAATGCTATATATTTCAGTAATTCCCTGCTTTCCTCTCAATTGGGTTTCTGCAACTTTGGTAAAAGAATATCCTGAATTTTCCTTGGTTATCTCATCACACATCTTTTTTGAGATTAGAAATTTCTCTTTATAAAAATTGCATAGTGATTCTATCCGCGACGCTGTATTAAGTGTATTGCCATGGTATGCGATTTCCTTTTTTATATATCCAATTTCAACTACTGTAACCATGCCGATACTCATGCCTGCTTTGAATTCCGGAACAATACCGTAATTATTTTGGTAATATGCCGACCTTTTTTCGAGCTCATCACTAAATGCCCAGAACGCATCAACACAATCTAAAATATTTTTCATTTTAGAACGCTCCCATGTAAGCACGGCTTCATCTCCCACGTATTGGTAAATGCCTGCATTGTAATCGTGAACAACTGCCAAATCATAAAAACAATCTTTTAAAAAACTGCTATAAGCAAAATGTCCAAGTTTTTCAGCAATGGTGGTCGATGAATTTAAATCAACAAACATAAAAATTCGGTATTCTTCTTTTGGGGTATAAAAATTTCCGGCAACAAGTTTGTAAAAATTTCCACGACCCAGCAGTTTACCTATTTCCAATAAAAGGCTAAGTATCGAATTCACCATAAATGCATAGAAGTAATAAATAATAATGGAAGGCGACCCGATAAATTTCAAAAAACTAAGCTGGTTCAATTGCAGCATTTTCAAAGCGAAATAATACACAACCGTAAGAAAAAATATGATTAATAACTGGTCAACACATAATCGAATCATCAACTTCCAAAGTGGAATTTTTCTCAGCCGGTATCTTTCGAAAAAGTAGTGAAGCGAGCCAAAAATTGTTCCCGTAAGAACGGAAAATATTAATAGAAGCAGGATGAGATGAAGAAATCTGAAAGAAGGATGCTCAAGCCCTGAAGTACCTGACTGGCGCACGACGTGGAAGAATATGAAGGCAAAAAACCATCCGGTTATATAGTACTTAACGGGATGAGTCCATTCCCGAAAGATGATCTTCTTATTTTTTTGTCCAAATAAAATCATTCAAAAAATTAAGTATGATGTATATTCAATAAAATGTGTATTCAAATATAAAAATCAATAAATCATATTTACATTCGCTTTTTAAAAAATAGTTTTATTACTCAAAATACAAAACGAGGCTTGAATTAATTTCTTTATTTATGATACAAACTGAAAATGATAACAAGATACTTTCAATTGATATTGGTGGATCTAACATTAAAGCGATTCTGTTAAATGATGCAGCAGACGTTTTAAAAAAGTATGAAAAGCTGCCAACGCCTTCTCCTTCAAATCCGGAAAATATTTTGGATGTAATTAAACTGCTTGCGCAAAAATTTGAAGGTTTCACGAAAATTGCAACTGGTTTTCCTGGCTTTGTAAAAGATGGAATTGTAAAAACAGCGCCAAACCTTGGTACATTGCAATGGGCAGATTTTGATTTGCAAAAGAAGCTTGAAGAAGTTTTGGGCAAACCGGCAATTGTAATAAATGATGCTGACTTGCAGGGCGTTTCAATGGTAACCGGAAAAGGTATTGAAATGATGATAACGCTTGGAACGGGATTTGGGTCTGCTCTTTTAAGAAATGGTGTTCTAATGCCGCATCTTGAAATTGCGCATCACCCGATATCGGGCAAAAAAACTTATGATGAATATTTGGGCCAGGCAGAGCTGACAAGGATAGGAGAGAAGAAGTGGAATAAGAGAATGAAAAAGGTAATTAAAATTTTGCAAGTTGTTTTTAACTATGACCATCTTTATATTAGTGGCGGTAATGCTGACGTCATTAAATTTAAGCTTGATGATAATATTACAATCGCAACAAATAGAGATGGCATTAAAGGTGGCGCGAAACTTTGGGCGCCAGCCATAGGTGATGATTAAACGAAAATATTTGCGTTGATTTTATTAGGAAATTTAAGCCGCTCAATTTTTTTTTGAAATAAAAATAATAACATGAAACTTGGTATTGCTGCAGATCATGGAGGATACGAACTTAAGGGCGTTATATATTCTTTCCTTAAAAATCTTGGTCATGAACTTGTTGATTTTGGCGCTTATGAATTAAATACAAAAGATGATTATCCTGATTTTATAATCCCTCTTGCAGAAGCAGTTGCTTCAAAAAAAGTTGACAGGGGAATTGCTATTTGTGGAAGCGGTGTTGGCGCTGCCATTGCTGCAAATAAAGTTGCAGGTGTTAGGGCAGCACTTATTCAGGATCATTTTTCGGCGCACCAGGGAGTAGAGGATGATGACATGAATCTCATTTGCCTTGGGGGAAGAGTTACCGGATTCATGAGTGCAGAAGAATTCGTTACTTCTTTTCTAAACGCGAAATTTTCGGGAGAAGAACGGCACATGAGGCGCCTCGAAAAAATTCAAGCATTAGAATTATCAAAAGACAAATAAAAATTGATGTGATTTTTAAATATTATTAAAAGTCAAGATGAAAAATCAATATAAAATTTTATTTTCCGATATAGGTGGCGTACTTCTTTCGAATGGCTGGGGGCATGAATCCCGTGAAGCTGCGGCAAAGAAATTTGGAATCGATTATGGTGAGATGGATGTGTTACATGATTTCATTTTTAATGTTTATGAGATGGGTAAAATTTCTTTAGATGTTTATCTCGATACAGTTGTATTTAATCACCCAAGAAATTTTTCGAGAGAGGTATTCAAGGAATTTATGTTTGATCAATCGGTAGAATTACCCAAAATACTTTCCTGGCTGATTGATTGGAAAAGAAGAAACCCAATGGTCAAAATTATTTCGATTAATAATGAGCCAAAAGAGTTGAATGAATATAGAATTGAAAAATTTAAACTGCACAATTTCTTTGATGCATTTATATCATCCTGCGAGGTTGGTATGCGCAAGCCAGACCCTGGAATTTTTAGACTTGCTTTAGGCATCGCACAAGCGAAACCCGCTGAGTGCCTTTATTTTGACGACCGGCGGATGTTAGTAGAGGCCGCAAAAAAAGAAGGCATTCACGCACATCATCATAAAAATTTTGAAGAAACAAAATTGATTATTGAAGAAGCCATTTAGAAAAAATTATCAAATAATTTGAGAAGAGATTAATATAGAAATATTTCTATGTTAATTGCCTTCGTTTTCTACAATTTTTAGGCGTATAAAAAGACATCTTTGCACCGCTAATCTAATTCATCCTGTGAAACCACCATCTTATTAAAAGCCACATGCATTTGCACATGGCTTTTTTTAATTTTTATTGCATTACCTGAAATAGATTGATTAAAAGATGCGACGCAAATAAATTCCGCTACCTGCTTTCAAAAGGAATTGAGAAGCGCAATTCTCTATAAAAAAGTAAAAGAAAAATTTCGTAGGATGAATGATATTTTAAATGTAAAAAGTTTATTTCATTTTAAAGCTTTCCATAAATTTAGTTGTGAAGTTTCCATTTCTAAAATCTTCATTCTTCATTAGCTGCTGGTGAAAAGGAATAGTTGTTTTAATTCCTTCAATCACATATTCACTTAAGGCCCTGCTCATGGTATCAATGGCTTCGCTGCGCGTTTGGGCTACTGCAATTAATTTGCCAATCATGCTATCGTAATAGGGAGGAATTACATAGCCCGCATATGCGTGACTGTCAATTCTTACTCCGTGGCCTCCCGGTTGATGCAGAACACTTATTCGCCCTGGTGATGGCCGAAAATCGTTATA
>JBDTKB010000016.1:0-6426 GCA_039935555.1 Ginsengibacter sp.
CAATATATTTTGGTGAGGGAATGAGGCAATGCTTTATACCACCATAGCCACTTATCTGATCCTGGTAGGCTCCGGTATGAAAAAATCCAACATACAACGGTTCTCCATTATCCATTTTGGGTAAAAATACTTCATTTATGTGTTCTTCAGAATCGTAGTAATCATGGCTATCACAGGTTATACCACCGAGGGTTACCCGCTGATATTCTGCATCCCATTTATTTATCGGAAGCATTAAGAATCGCTCACCAATACCCCATGTATCCGGCAATGTGGTTATAAAAGAAGAGTCAATCATGTACCAGGTTTCACGATCATTTTGTTTTTTCTCCTTGATGACACTATAAATATGTGCCATACTTTCACCAACAGTATAACTACCAAATTCAGTAAAGATATTCGGCATCGGCACTTTACTTTTTTTACAGGCAACTTTTATATTCCGTACAATTTCGTTGATCATGAACTGGTAATTATAATTAAATCCCAGTGAATGTTTTATCGGAAATCCGCCGCCAATATTTATAGAATCCAACTCAGGGCAAATCTTTCTTAGCTGGCAATATAAGTTGATGATCTTATTAAGCTCACTCCAATAATAGATATCATCTTTAACGCCTTTATTTAAAAAGATATGTAACATTTTTAGTTCAAACCGGTGCTCATTCCCTTCTATTTCATCCACATAAAACTCCAAAATATCTTTACTGCGAATGCCAAGTCGAGATGTGTAAAAAGGGAAAGTAGGTTCTTCTTCCGCGGCCACGCGAATACCAATTTTAAAAGGCACTCTGACAGATTTTCTATAGGCCTTTAACTCATCCTTATTATCAAGAACAGGAATAACATTGGTAAAACCCGTGTTCAATAATCGGGCGATGCGGGCGATGTACGGCTTTTGTTTAAAGCCATTGCAGATGATGTAAATATCTTTAGTTATTTTCTTTGCTTCATAGAGCTTGTTTATGATTTCAATATCATAAGCATAAGAGGTTTCCAGGTGAATGTTGCTCTTCAGAGCCTCTTCTACAATAAAAGAAAAATGAGAACTTTTAGTGCAATAGCAATAAAAATATTCTCCCTCATATTTATGTTTTTTAAAGGCATTTTCAAACATCTTCTTCGCCTTGTTTATTTGTATTCCAATCTTGGGCAGGTAAGTAAACTTTAAAGGAGTGCCGTATTTATCGATCAGGGCTTTTACATCTACTCCATTGTATTGCAGGTAGTCATTTTCCAGTTTATAATCTTCCTGCGGGAAATTAAAAGTTTGATTAACAAGATCGAGATAAGAATTATCCATTAATTTTTATTAAGCTTTTAAAGAATTTTTACAAATGTAACAGAATGATATATTTTATGCATAAAAAAACCGTTCCATAAATGAAACGGTTGAATTAATAATTTTGAAATTTCTATTTAACAGAAAGAACAAGGTTTTTAAAACTTTCCGGTTCATTCATGGCCATATCAGCAAGTATCTTCCTGTTGAGGTCAATATTTTTTTCACCCAGCCTGTGAATAAATTGGCTATAAGTCATTCCTTCTGCTCTTACTGCCGCGTTGATACGCGCGATCCATAAAGTTCTATATTCTCGTTTCTTAAGTTTGCGGCCGACATAACTATATGTCAAACCTTTTTCCATTACATTTTTGGCAACGGTATATACATTTTTTCTTTTGCCGTAATAACCTTTTGCGGCTTTAAGTATTCTTTTTCTTCTTGCTCTTGAGGCTACTGCATTTACTGAACGTGGCATAATAAATATTTTTTAATTAACCCGGAAGTAATTGGGTTGATAATTTTTTTACGGTTTATTTCATTCTTAAAAGGCGCATTACAAATGGCCTGTTAGCAGCGCTAACTGTTCCTTTTTTACGCAAATTTCTTTTGCGCTTGGTAGATTTTTTTGTTAAGATGTGGCGCTTGTAAGCTTTTTGAAATGTAATTTCACCGGTGCCGGTTACTTTAAAGCGCTTCTTGGCGCTGGAGTTGGTCTTTACCTTTGGCATTATTTTAATATTTTATTTTTACACCCTCGCCGGCGCCCCCGAACAGACGGGGAACTTATGGAGCCATGTGGGTAATATGTTTTATAGAAAATCCCGCTTAGTAAAACATAAAACACTAAATGGGGTGCAAAAGTAACAAATTATTTCTAAAGAATAAACAGTTATGGTAATTAATCCGGCTGCAAATTGTATTAGGTCAACCAACTTCAGGTAGCAATTTCGTTTCGCCCGGTTCATCATCTTCATGAAGCAGATCATGCATATTCTGAACTTTAAGATGATCATACAACGAATGTTTATCAACCAGCATTGCAACAATACTCGCTACCAAACCGGCAATCATTAAATGAAAGATCACATTATGGCGATCAGTCATTTCCAGAACGAGAATTGCAGATGTGAAGGGCGTACGGGTAACGCCGGTTAAAAACCCAACCATGCCGCACAAAATAAGGAGGTTGGCATTTGTTGCAGAAACCTGCAGCCAGCCAGCCATAAGAGAGCCCACGCCGGCGCCGGCGCCGAGCGATGGTGCAAAAATGCCGCCCGCAGCACCTGTAGTGAAGCTTAAAATTGTACCACCGATCCTATAAAGTGCCGTGTACCAATGAACGCTTTTTTCAGTGGTAAATAATGTTGTTGTCATTATTTCCTTACCCGATCCAAGAATCCTGGGATCAAAAAAGAAAGCGATCGCCGCAATAATAAAGGCACATGATAAAACATACAGTAAATGCTGGTATTGAAATTTAAAGCTCTTCTTCCACTGAAAAATAACAAGGATAACTTTTGACATGCCGCTTCCGAGCAAGCCGGAAATAATAGCAACAAAAATCAGGGGAAAAAATATAAAAGTTGAAAGATGTGTAACGTCAGGATAGCCCAAGTATAAATATGGGCCCAGCAAACCCTGGGCTGTTAAACCGGCAACAATTACGGCCGTAAATAAAGCGGTCTTAAAATAGCTAATGTGCGTCTTGGTAAGCTCCTCTACGGCAAAAACAATTCCACCCAAAGGCGTATTAAACGCCGCCGCAAGCCCGGCCGCAGCGCCCGTCATAATCATGTTACGCTTTGAAATTTTGGGCCACCACGATGGAAGCCATTCATTAATTTTTCTAAAAACTGTTCCTGCAATTTGAATAGTAGGACCTTCTTTACCGATAAGCCCTCCACCAAGTATCATCAAAAAGCTTGAGATAATCTTAACGGCGAAAACTTTGAGGCTTAATAATTTAGTTACCTTATTATCATCACGCGGCGTAGCAAGTTCTATCGCAGCCATCACTTGTGGAATTCCACTTCCTTTTGCATAAGGAGCAAAACGCTTTACGATCCACCAGGCAAGAACAAAACAAACGGGTGTAAGAATAAATATTTGCCAGGAGTGAAAATGTATTACCGAGAAGGTGATGCTTTCCAAAAAGGCAAAAATCCGGGAATAAAAAACTGCAATTAATCCTGAAATTAAAGAGGCAACCCAGAATGGAATTGCCTGTAATAAATTTTGTTTAAGTTTTTCATTTCTTATCCTGTCAAAAGCCCTTTTTAAAGTTTTTCTCACCAGTTGTCCTTTCGTTAAATTTTTACTTTCCAATTCATGTAATGTATAAAAAAACGCAAATTTACGCCTTAGCATCCAAAATCATTTATTGAAAATAATTCAATTAGAATATTCGTCTTTATCTTCATTGATTTTATAATTTTCTTTTGAAATTTTATGGCAGAACGACCTTCTTTTTTTCGGAGTATTTTAATAATAATAAATATCGGGGTAATCATCGCTTACCTTATCGCTTGTCTTGCTCCGTTTATCAATACTGCAGAAGATTGGTTTTTGGCTTTCCCGGGTCTCGTATTTCCATTAATATTCTTTGCCCTGGTTTTTTTTATTATTCTTTGGGGAATCTTAAGGTCTAAATGGTCGTGGATTTCATTTATTGTTTTGCTTTTAGGCATCCAGCAAATACGAACAGTGTTTGCATTTAACCTGCCAAAAGAATTTTCTTATCAGAAAAAACCCCACACATTAAGGGTGTTGCAATGGAATGTATCCGGTTGGGATAGCGAGCGTCATAATACAAACACAACGCTCCCGAAGATGATTGAATTAATTAAAAAACAGGATGCGGACGTTCTTTGTTTTGAAGAATTTTTTGAGCCATCAAATACCAGTGACCTAAAATCCAACATCTCCATTTTTGTAAATTTGGGATATCCGTATCATTATTTTATTCCTTCGGTCAATTATGAAAATGATTATACTTCAGGCATAGGAATATTTTCAAAATATCCAATGATCGATTCAGCAAAATTTGATTTTAATAAAGAAAACAGAGGAGAGCATTTGCTTTATGCTGATATAAAAGTGGAAGATAAAATTTTTAGGATATTCGCGACACATTTACAATCAGTGCATTTTGCAAGCAGGGAATATGAGAGTCTGAGCAAATTGAAACGCGCGCAAAAAAGTGGTTTAAAAGATTCCAGGACCATCGTTTCCAAATTAAAAAAAGGATATCAATCAAGATATGCCCAGGCAGACCTGGTAAGTGAAAAAATAAGGGAAAGTCCTTATCCATCCCTCATTTGCGGCGATTTCAATGATGTACCAAACTCCAGCGCCTATTTTAAAATAAGGGGAAATTTCCAGGATGCGTTTTTGGAGAAGGGGACATTTCTGGGACGAACATTCAGGTTTATTTCACCAACGCTTCGCATTGATTATATACTTGCAGATAAGAAGTTTACCGTAGCCCAATACCAACGAATCCGGGTGCCTTATTCAGACCACTTTCCAGTGGAAGCTGATTTAGATTATTAAGAAACCAACCAGGCAATTTGATATCATTTTTGACTATGATATCAAAAAGATTCATAAAAAAATCCCCTTACATTGCTGCAAGGGGAATTTTATTTTTTAAAGCGCAATACATGTATGCGCGAGTGTTAGGTATTATTAATAACCCATATCGCCCATTCCACCGCCACCCATTGGAGGCATAGATGGCTTATCTTTTTCAGGCCTGTCGGAAATCACACATTCGGTGGTTAACAACATTCCTGCGATAGAGGCTGCATTTTCTAATGCGATTCGGGTAACTTTAGTCGGATCAATTACACCTGCACTCAGTAAATTTTCGTAAACTTCTGTACGGGCATTGAAACCAAAATCGCCTTTACCTTCTTTTATTTTTTGTACAACAATGCTACCTTCAATACCACTGTTTATAACGATCTGGCGAAGAGGTTCTTCAACAGCGCGTTTTACAATCTGGATACCGGTAGTTTCATCTTCGTTGGCTCCTTTCAAGTCAACCAAAGCTTCAATGGCACGAATGTACGCAACGCCACCACCTGCAACAATTCCTTCTTCAACTGCAGCCCTTGTTGCATGAAGTGCATCATCAACCCTGTCTTTCTTCTCTTTCATTTCAACCTCAGTTGCTGCACCAACATATAATACTGCAACACCGCCGCTTAATTTAGCAAGACGCTCCTGTAATTTTTCCTTATCATAGTCAGAAGTTGTTGTTTCTATCTGAGCTTTGATTTGGTTTACACGTGCAGTAATATCTTTCTTGTCGCCTTTACCTTCTTTTATTTTTTGTACAACAATGCTACCTTCAATACCACTGTTTATAACGATCTGGCGAAGAGGTTCTTCAACAGCGCGCTTTACAATCTGGATACCAGTAGTTTCATCTTCGTTAGCTCCTTTCAAGTCAACTAAAGCTTCAATTGCACGAATGTAAGCAACACCGCCACCCGCTACTATTCCTTCTTCAACTGCCGCCCTTGTTGCATGAAGTGCATCATCAACCCTGTCTTTCTTCTCTTTCATTTCAACCTCAGTTGCTGCACCAACATATAATACTGCAACACCGCCGCTTAATTTAGCGAGACGTTCCTGTAATTTTTCCTTATCATAGTCAGATGTTGTTGTTTCTATCTGAGCTTTAATTTGACTTACACGCGCAGTAATATCTTTCTTGTCGCCTTTACCGCCAACGATTGTTGTATTATCTTTATCAATAGTAATAGAAGTCGCTTCTCCAAGATAAGTAAGGTCGGCGTTTTCTAATTTGTAACCTTGCTCTTCGCTGATAACAATTCCTTTTGTAAGTACAGCAAGATCCTGTAGCATTTCTTTCCTGCGATCGCCAAAGCCAGGAGCCTTTACAGCAGCTACTTTCAACGTACCACGCAATTTATTTACAACCAGTGTCGCTAATGCTTCTCCTTCCAGGTCTTCTGAAATAATTACGAGTGGGCGTCCGCCTTGGGCAACTTTTTCAAGAATATGAAGAATATCTTTCATGGTAGATATCTTCTTATCATAAATTAAAATGTATGGATTTTGTAATTCAACTTCCATCTTTTCACTGTTTGTTACAAAATATGGAGAGATAT
>JBDTKB010000017.1:0-7672 GCA_039935555.1 Ginsengibacter sp.
TTATTAATTTTCAGAAACAAATTCATCATTGCCTGGTTCAGGAATTTAGCCGGACTTCAAACAATTTTCTTCTATTGTTACCTTCCATTTCATTTTATTTTCTTTTACATTTTAAATAAACATTCTGCCGGTATTAGCAACGATCTTGTGGCATTAGCCAATCGTTATTTATTTATTATTTATATAGCACTATTTATTATAGAGCAAATGATAAATATTCGACGGGCAAAAATTTTAGAGAGGAGCAGGTTTTTAATCTTTACAGGAAAGATATCGTACGGCCTCTATTGCTATCATGGAATATCTATTATGTTTTTAAATTTATTAGTCCAACGTTTCAACCTGGGAATAGCAAACTGGATAATGGTCCTTATTTATTTTACCTTAAATTATTTCGTTGCCGCCATAAGTTACTTCTATTTAGAATCTCCCTTCCTGAAATTAAAAGCAAAGTGGAGAAGAATATAATTTGTAAAAGAATGCCGGTAAGTGTTGGCCATATATATAATAACTTAGCGATAAAATGGAGAATAAAAAATACGACGTAATAATAATTGGTGGCGGCCCTATCGGTCTTGCCTGCGGAATTGAAGCAAAAAAATCAGGGCTAAATTATTGTATTATTGAAAAAGGCGTGCTCGTTAATTCAATATATAATTATCCTGTAAACATGACTTTTTTTAGTACAAGCGAACGGCTCGAAATTGGAAATGTTCCTTTTGTAAGTAATAATAACAAACCAACAAGGAGCGAAGCGTTAGAATATTACCGCAGGATAGTTACATCCTTTAAACTTAAGATTCATTTATTTGAAGAAGTGTTGGATGTAAAAAAAACAGGTGATTATTTTAAGATAAATACTTCGGTTAAAGAATACGAAAGCAGCAATATAATTATAGCATCAGGTTTTTACGACATTCCTTACCTCCTTAATGTGAAAGGCGAAGAACTAAGAAAAGTGAAACATTATTATGATGATCCTCATTTTTATGCCTTTCAAAGAGTGCTGGTAGTAGGCGCTGCTAATTCAGCTGTAGATGCAGCTTTAGAAACCTGGAGAAAGGGAGCGGATGTAACCATGGTAATACGCGGAGATAAAATAAGTGGCCGCGTGAAATATTGGGTGAAGCCTGATATTGAAAACCGAATTGCAGAAGGATCTATAAAGGCGTATTATAATTCCAGCATCGCGGAAATACGAATTGATGAAGTAGACATAAATACCCCGGATGGCCTTGTCACAATAAAAAATGATTGGGTGCTTTCTATGACTGGCTACCAGCCAAACCTAAAATTCTTACGCAACCTGGGCATTCATCTTTCAGAAGATGAAATTTGTAAGCCTACTTATAGCGATGAAAATTATGAAACAAATATCGACGGGATTTATCTTGCCGGTGTTATTTGTGGAGGCATGAATACGCATCGGCTCTTCATTGAAAATTCACGGGAACATGCTGAAAAAATATTCATTGATATTAACCGGAAAATAAAGTCAATAGCCCATTAATTTGCTTTGCTAATTCTGTTTGCCTTCTCTCGTCATTATCTTTTTATACCGCTTTTCATTAATGGTATAAGTAAGATGCGTTGCCAAAAATCCAGAAATTAAGGACAACAATAAAATTAAAACTATAAAGTATTGGCCTCCTTTTTCCCAGGCACTCGTAAATAGCTTTGTAAGAAAGAAAATTACCAGGAAGGAAACGATCGTCCATGCGATAGTAAATTGCAAATAATATTTCCACCTTGGCCCACTACTTTGTTCCAGCCATTGATTAATAAAATGCCGCTCAGAATTATTTATCATTATTATCATCAATTTGAAATTCTCCCTTCATATAAAATACACATTTGCCCGCGATCAATACCCGATCACCTTTTTGTTCACAATAAAGCTTGCCGCCACGTTTGGAAAGTTGGAGCCCAATCATCTGGTCTTTATTCAATTTATTTTTCCAAAAAGGAATTAGTTGTGAATGCGCCGAGCCTGTTACCGGATCTTCATCAATTCCTGCTGATGGAGCAAAAAATCTTGACACAAAATCAACCTCATTGCCGGCGGCAGTTAAAATAATTTTGTGTCCCGATTTTTTTATCAAAGCAAAATCTGGAGTGCAATTTTGCACCGCATCTTCATCTACCAGTTCTACCAAAAGATCGCGGCTTTTGTACAGTCCAATAATATTGGCTCCGCCAAGCGCATCTTTTAAATAAACAGGCGGATCGTGGAATTCAGCAGGTTCCCACGAGGGGAAATCCATTTGAACGAAAGAATCACTTTTAATAACTTTTAGAATGCCGCTTTTAGAATTAAATTTAATCTCGGGTTTGCTGAAATTTAAATAATTGAAAATTACAAATGCAGAAGCCAGTGTGGCGTGGCCGCATAAATTTATCTCAATTTCCGGCGTGAACCAACGTATATCAAAGTCAGCTTCTTCTGAATTTTTTACAGGAACAAAAAAAACCGTTTCAGAAAGATTATTTTCTCCGGCAATATCCTGCATTAATTTTTCATCCATCCATTTATCGAGGGGAACAACAGCCGCAGGATTACCAGAAAAAAGCTTTTCAGAAAATGCATCTATGTGATATAGGGTGTGATTCATATGATAATTTAAAGTTGGTGCCGTTCAAAAATTTATTCCCGGTATCAAATGAATTTTTATTCAGACATTATTTCCTTGGCAATCTTTATGATGTCTTCAACATTAGGCTTACTAAAATAATCGCCATCGCTTCCATATGAAGCGCGGTGGGCCTTCGCACTTAACGTTCTTGGTGACGCATCAAGCCACCTGTAACCGCCTTGCTCTTCCATTACCTTATGAAACATATATGCAGAAGAGCCTGACGGAACATCTTCATCTATAAAAACAATCCGGTTGGTTTTCTTTAAAGATGCCAAAATAAGATGATTGCGATCAAAAGGCAGCAGCGTCTGTACATCTATTATTTCGCAGCTTATTTTTATTTTATCTAAAATTTCTGTGGCTTCCTGTATAACCCGTAAAGTGGATCCGTACGATACAATAGTAATATCACTGCCTTCTTTAATTATTTCGGGCACTCCTAACGGTACCGTGTATTCGATTAAATTTGATGGGAGTTTTTCTTTCAGCCGGTAACCATTAAGACATTCAATCATTAACGCAGGATCGTTGCTTTGCAACAAGGTATTATACATGCCCACCGCCTGAACCATATTCCTGGGAACACAAACGTACATGCCGCGCAAAGCATTTATGATCATGCCCATTGGCGATCCTGTGTGCCAAATACCTTCAAGGCGATGGCCGCGTGTGCGTATAATTAATGGAACGCTTTGCTGGCCCATTGTTCGAAAATGTGTGGTACATACGTCATCGCTCAGGGGCTGCAACCCATACAGTAAATAATCAAGATATTGTATTTCAGCTATTGGCCTCAAGCCGCGCAACGCCAGCCCTATGCCTTGTCCTACGATACTCAATTCGCGAATGCCGGTATCAAAAATTCTTCCTTCGCCATATTTGTTTTGGAGACCGCTAAAGCCCTGGTTTACGTCGCCTATTTGGCCGAGATCTTCCCCGAACGCAATCACTTTTTTATTATTAGCGAACAGCTCATCAAAATACCTGTTAAGCACTTCGTAGCCATTAATCATTTTTGCATCGTCGTGGTATTTTGCTGATATCGGGGAAACTTTTAGCGCGGATTTTGGACCTTCATTATATAGATGAGTATTGTAAATTTCTATATTTTCTTTTTCGAGTTTATTGTAATATTTTTTTATTGAAGCTGATACGCCGGACTCAGAAATGTCAATCGCGATGGAAAGCGTTTTCATTATATCACGCCTTAAAGGCTCCCGATTTGCCGAAAGCTCATTTATCAAATTCTTATAAACGTCATGGTATTGTTGATTTTCCGGCAGCTCTTTAAGCAATGATATCGTCTCGTTCACCTGGGATTTTATTGGTTGGATATATTGATCCCAGGCGCTTTGGCGGCTTTGCTTTACGAATGCCTTCGCTTTTACCTCAATTTCAACGAGTTCACTATCTTCTGCAAGCGCGTTCTCAATGATCCATTCCCGCATTTGTTTTTTACATTCCCATTGCCTTTCCCAAATAAGCCTTTCATTTGTTTTATAACGTTCCTGGCTACCCGAAGTTGAATGGCCTTGTGGCTGGGTGAGTTCTTCTACATGAAATAATGCGGGCGTGTGTGTTTCCCGGATATTTTTTATCGCAACTTCCAAAACTTCACACATACCGGCATAATCCCATCCTTTCAAATTATAAATATTTATTCCATTACTCCCATCCTCTTTTTGTAAGCCACTTAAAGCTTTTGAGATTGATGATTTTGTGGTTTGATATTCTTTTGGAACTGATATGCCATAACCATCATCCCACACAAAAACGGCCAGCGGTATTTGTAATACTCCGGCAGCGTTTATTGTTTCCCAAAAATGTCCTTCAGATGTTGATGCTTCTCCAATGGTACAAAAACAGATTTCATTTCCATTTTCGCTCAGTTCCTTTAAGTCCTGCAATTCCTTCACCTCTCTAAAAATTTTTGAAGCCAGCGCAAGGCCTAACGCCCTGGGCATCTGGCCCGCAGTAGGTGCTATATCAGCCGAAACATTTTTTAAATGTGCCAGCGGTAGCCAGTTTCCATTTTCATCTACAAATTTTGTTGCAAAATGGGCGTTCATCTGCCGGCCACCACTAAATGGGTCATGCTTTACATCAGGATCTGCATATAATTGAGCAAAAAATTGTTGTATTGTGGAAAGGCCGCTCGCAAACATAAACGTCTGATCGCGGTAATAACCCGCCCGAAAATCCCCTGGCATAAAAAATTTTGCCATAGCTACCTGCGCTACTTCTTTTCCATCTCCAAATATTCCGAATTTAGCCTTACCTGTAAGCACTTCCTTCCTGCCTAATAAACTAGCCTCCCGACTTTCGCAAACAATACGGTAATCTTTCAAAACTTCTTCTTTAAATTTATCAAAAGATAAATTTTGCAGAAGAAGATCGTCATTGAGGTAATTTGTATCCATATCGGCAAAAATATTAATTATGATTGATGATTGTTAAAAATCTGGTAACATGTTCACAATTTGCAACCTTTTAGTGCGTTTTAGTATCTTTGAAATCATTATAAAACACAAATAATGAAAATTATACTTACTTTCCTTTTTTCCGTTGCGTTTGCTTTTACAAGTATTGCTCAAAACAAGGTAAGTACCATTTCCACTTCAAAGACTTCAGGCTCACCAGCAATAGATTCGGTAAAAACTGCATCCAAATCTATCAGCCTTAAAGAAACTGAATTTGATTTTGGAAAAATTCCACAAGGCAAACCAGTTACGCATATTTTCGAGTTCACTAATACAGGCGCTACGTCCGTTTCGCTTGATAATGTACAAGCCAGTTGCGGATGTACCACTCCTGACTGGAATAAAGATGTTGTTGCACCCGGTGCCAGCTCTAAAATAACCGTTGGCTATAATGCTCAAAACGAAGGGCCATTCGCAAAACCAGTTACGATTACCTACAATGGTAATCAAGTTAAGCAAATTATTATTAAGGGAGAAGTTTGGAAAACACCTGTAACTTCAGCCCCTGAAAATTCATCAGTAAATTCTTTAAAAAACGAACAATAAAAATCAATAAAATTTTATTATGAAAAAATTACTATTCGCTGCCCTCTTTTTATCATCCACCTCTTTATTTGCTCAAAAAAAAGCAGATGACCTTGCCAAAATAAATGTTGAAACTTACGACCTTGGAAAGGTTAAGCAAAATGTTCCCGCAAAAGCGACATTTGTAGTAACAAATGTGGGCAAGGAAGATCTTTTGATTGACCAGGCAAACCCAACATGCGGTTGCACCATTTCAGATTACACAAAATCACCGATTGCTCCAGGTAAAACAGGAACAATAACTGCAACTTATAATGCGGCAAATCTTGGCCATATTGATAAAACGCTTACTGTAAAATTCGCTGGTGCAGATGATATAAAATTCATTAAGCTTACTGGTGATGTATTAGCTCCCGCCGATTATGATAAAGCTGTTGCGAGCGGCGAAATTAAAAAAGCTGATGCTGATGCACCTGCTGCACAAGACGCATCTGTTAAAAAAACTAAGAAAGTAAAAAAGACGATGACAACAACTTCAAGTACGTCTAAATCTTAAAAGTATATTTTTATAAATAAATGGCCCTTGCAAATCGCAGGGGTTTTTTATTTTCACTCTAATTTTATTAAACATTTAAAGGATGGATAGCAGAAGAAGTTTTCTCCAAACGACGGGTTTATTAACGTCCGGTTTATTATTGAAACAATCCGGGGCATTTGCGTTTGCCCCAAAATTTTTTGAAACTAAAAGGCCCCCGGTTTCAGAAAGAAAATTTACAAGCAAAGTTGTTGAACAAACCATTACCAGCATCAAAAGCAAAATTAATGACCCTGAACTTGCATGGCTCTTTGAAAATTGTTTTCCAAATACATTAGATACAACTGTAGATTTTGAAATTATAAATAATAAGCCGGATACCTATGTAATAACCGGAGATATTGATGCTATGTGGCTTCGTGATAGCACCGCCCAGGTATGGCCTTATTTGCCGTTGATAGAAAATGATGAGCACTTAAAAGACCTCATTAAAGGTGTAATAAACAGGCAGGTAAAATGTATTCATCTTGATAGATATGCCAATGCTTTTTATAAAGATGAAAACAAAATAAGTGAGTGGAAAAGTGACTTAACAGAAATGAAGCCGGGCATTCATGAGCGCAAATGGGAAATAGATTCCTTGTGCTACCCTATTCGCCTAGCTCATCAATATTGGAAGCTTACCGGCGATACGACTCCATTTGACAAAAACTGGGAAGAATCAATTAGGTTAATTGTAAAAACTTTTAAGGAGCAGCAACGAAAAGATGGGCCGGGCCCTTATACTTTTCAAAGAACAACTGCGTGGGCGACTGACGGTGTGCCTTTAGGCGGATATGGCTATCCTGTAAAGCCCGTAGGGTTAATTTGCTCTATGTTTAGGCCAAGTGATGATGCAACTATATTTCCTTTTTTAATTCCGTCTAATTTCTTTGCAGTTGTTTCACTAAGAAATGCTGCGAAAATGGTAAAATCAATTTTGAACAATAATGATCTTGCTAATGAATGTTTGCAACTTGCCAACGAAGTTGAAAACGCTTTGCAGCGTTATGCAATTATCAACCATGAAAAATTTGGGCCAATATATGCCTATGAAATAAATGGTTTTGGAAGCTTTAATTTGATGGATGACGCTAATGTACCGAGCCTTCTATCTTTGCCATATTTAAATGCAGTAAACGTAAACAACCCCATATATATCAATACAAGAAAATTTGTTTTATCCGCTGACAATCCGTTCTTTTTTAAAGGTACGGCCGCAGAAGGTATCGGTGGCCCACATGCAGGAATTGATATGATTTGGCCGCTGAGTATTATTGTGCGTGGTTTAACAAGTGTTGATAACGAAGAAGTAAAAAAATGTTTGTTTATGCTAAAGAATTCTAACGCCGGCACCGGATTTATGCATGAATCTTTCAATAAAAATGACGTAAAAAAGTTTTCACGCAAATGGTTTGCCTGGGCCAATACCATTTTTGGAGAATTTATTTTACAAA
>JBDTKB010000018.1:0-7168 GCA_039935555.1 Ginsengibacter sp.
GCGCTATTCATAGGCTTTTTTTGCGCATAGGTATAACCGCTAGACAGAATAATAATGGACATGAAAAGCAATAATTTTTGCATAATTTTTATTTAGATAGTGAAAATTTAAATTAGATTTTTAAATGCTGATAACAGTGATTAAATCCCTAAAACTGTGTTGATCAGTTTATCATCTTTTTCCGTTCCCGCGAAATCGTCAAATGCTTTATCGGTAATGCGAATAATATTTTTCTTAATAAATTCAGCACCCTCAATTGCGCCGTCTTCCGAATTTTTTATACAACATTCCCATTCTAAAACCGCCCAGCCGGGATAATCATACGCAGCCAATTTACTGAATATCGATTTGAAATTTACCTGTCCATCTCCCAACGAACGGAAGCGCCCTGCCCTGTTGAGCCAGCTTTGAAACCCGCCATACACGCCTTGTTTACCAGTTGGGTTAAACTCTGCATCTTTAACATGAAAAGCGCGTATGCGTGAATGGTAGTTATCAATGTAAGCCAAATAATCAAGGCATTGCAATACAAAATGCGAAGGATCATATAACAAGCAAGCCCGTTTATGGTTGTTTACGTTTTCCAGGAACATTTCATAGGATATACCATCATGCAGGTCTTCACCCGGATGAATTTCATAACATACATCTACACCGCAATTATCAAATTCATTTAAAATAGGCAGCCAGCGTTTTGCAAGTTCCTTAAACCCCTCTTCCACCAAACCTTCGGGACGCTGTGGCCAGGGATACACCATTGGCCAAAGCAATGAACCGCTGAAAGTAGCATGAGCAGTTAATCCTAAATTTTTAGAAGCCTTCGCCGCGTTCATTAATGTATCAACCGCCCACTTCGTTCTTTCTTTTGGATTGCCATGAACTTCTTTAGGAGCAAAGCTATCAAACACTTCGTTGTACGCAGGGTTTACCGCCACCAACTGCCCTTGCAAATGTGTCGAGAGTTCGGTGATCTCCAATCCGCATTCATTTACAAGCCCTTTCAGTTCGTCAGCATAAGTCTTGCTTTCGGCAGCCTTTTTCAGATCGATACAACGCGCATCCCACGTTGGTATTTGCACGCCGGTGTAGCCCAAATCTTTTGCCCAACGACAAATAGATTTCATACTATTAAATGGGGGCTCATCACTTAAAAATTGAGCCAGAAAAATACCAGGTCCTTTTATAGTTTTCATTATTAATTTATGTTTATTTGAGGAAAATCAGACAATAAAATCTGTCCATTTATTTTCAGACTGGCCTGACGCAACAACATTTTCAATAAATGCCATACCGCGAACGCCATCATCAGCGCCGGGAAAATCCAGCATTTCTTTTGTAGCCTCTTTACCTTCCAATTTTGCTAATAAGGTTTGCGCAAAGTTGTGATAAATATTTCCGAAGGCTTCTAAATAACCTTCGGGATGGCCACCGGGAGTTCTGCAATTTTTTATTGCGAAACTGCTCAAGGCATTTGCATAATTTGCCCCTGCCCGTAATATTTCTGCAGGTTTATCCAGCCATTTAACTATTAAAGTATTTGGCTCCTGCTGCGCCCATTCTATTCCGCCCTTTTCACCGTAAATTTTTATTTTTAGATTATTTTCTTCGCCGGCTGCAATTTGCGTAGCCGTTAAAACTCCCGATGCATTATTATCAAATTTTAATAAAACACTTCCATCATCATCGAGGTGTCGTCCTTCCACAACAATATTCAGATCAGCACACATCTTTGTAATTTTTAATCCGGAGATATATTCCGCAAGATGCGCAGCGTGCGTCCCAATATCGCCCATTGCCCCCGCCTTTCCCGATTTTTTTGGATCAGTTCTCCAGGCCGCCTGGGCATTACCCTCTCGCTCTGATAGTTTGCTCAGCCAACCCTGGCAATATTCAACATAAATTTTCCTGATTTTCCCTAAAGCACCTTCCTTCATCATGGCTCTCGCCTGCTTCACCATTGGGTATCCTGAATAAGTGTGCGTAAGGCACAATTGTAATCCTGTTTCATCTACCTTCTTTTTTAATTCTTTCGCCTCTTCTAGTGTAAATGTCATGGGCTTTTCCACTACTACATTAAAACCATTTTCCAAAGCCATCATTGCCGGGGCAAAATGTGCGAAGTTGGGCGTAACAATCGTAAAGAAATCAATGCGTTTATCTGCGGGCATTTTACTTTCCTTACTAATCATTTCCTCATAGGTAAGATAGATTCGGTCTTCCGGTAGAAACAATTCTTTTCCTGATGCTTTTGCTATTTCCGGGTTAATGCTTAAAGCACCGCAGGACAACTCAATAAGCCCGTCCATATTAGCTGCAATGCGATGTATGGCACCGATAAAAGCATCTTTGCCACCGCCCACCATTCCCATTCTTAGTTTTCTCATATTAAACAATTTTTGTGTTATTTATTTAAATAAATATACGGGCATGAAATATTTTTTCATAATAAATGGAAAAATATTTTAGCATAAAATTTTTTCTACTCTTAAAAATAGTACATTTAAACCTCGCATTACTAATCACCTAAAACGAGTTAATGAAATCTACAGTACGATTGCAGCTTTCGGTTATGATGTTTATTGAATTTTTTGTTTGGGGATCATGGTTTGTAACCCTGGGAACTTTCTTAGTAAACAATCTCCATGCTAACGGTGCCGAAACCGGCCAGGTTTTTTCTACACAATCATGGGGTGCTATAATTGCACCTTTTATTATTGGATTAATTGCGGACAGGTATTTTAATGCAGAAAAAATTCTTGGTGTTTTACATCTTTTTGGGGCAGCATTAATGTATCATATGTATAGTGTGGGAATTGTTACCGATGTATATCCTACATCATTTTTCTACTATTTATTAATATATATGATATTGTTTATGCCAACGCTCGCGCTGGTAAATTCAATTGCATTCAACCAAATGAATGATCCCGAAAAAGAATTTTCAAGTATAAGGGTTTGGGGCACCATCGGGTGGATCGTTGCGGGTTTACTGATTAGTCTTGTTTTTCTTTGGGATGCGGAAGCGAATGTAAAAGCGGGTTTAATGAGAAATACTTTTTTACTGGCGGCCATCGCTTCTCTTGTGCTGGGCTTGTTCAGTTTTACATTACCAAAAACGCCGCCAAAAGTAGCACCAGGTACCAAAGTGACGGTATCGGATATATTAGGATTAGATGCATTAAAACTTTTAAAGAATAAAAACTTTTTAATATTTTTCATCGCCTCCATTCTGATCTGCATTCCGTTAGCGTTTTATTACCAGGTTGCCAACCAGTATTTATCTAACATTGGCGTCACAAAACCTACCGGCAAAATGGCTATAGGCCAGGCTTCGGAAGTTCTTTTCCTATTAGCGCTGCCTTTCTTTTTCAAAAAGTTTGGATTTAAAAATACTATCCTTATAGGCATGCTTGCGTGGGCAGTTCGATATGCATTATTTGCTTATGGAAACGCCGGCGACTTAAGCTTTATGCTTATTATAGGAATTGCTCTGCATGGCGTATGTTATGATTTCTTTTTTGTGTCAGGACAGATCTACACAAATGCGAAAGCTGGTATAAAATATAAAAGCGCTGCGCAGGGATTGATTACGTTAGCCACCTACGGCATTGGAATGCTTATAGGATTTAAAATTGCAGGTCTGATAACAGATGCTTATACAAGCGCCGCCGGAACGTTTGACTGGAGAATGATTTGGATAATACCTGCGGGAATTGCATTTGTTGTTTTCCTTCTATTTGCAGTTTCCTTTAATGATAAAAATGAAATCCCTATCGTTGATCAAAGTTTAAAGATATAAAATGAGTTCAAAACAAAACAGGCGGACTGTTCTCAAGAATATTGCACTGGGCACCACTGCAGTTATTGCAGCACCCGCCATCTCCTTTGCAAAAAATTTTGAGGAAAAACAACCCTATAAATTGAAAGGCAATATCAATCATTCAGTTTCAAGATGGACCTTTGGCTATCTATCGTTAGATGACCTTTGTAAAGCGGTTAAAGAAATTGGTTTTAGTGCAATTGATCTTGTTGCACCAAAAGACTGGCCGACACTTCAGAGCCATGGCATTTACAGTTCAATGTGCTATACGGCTGGTAAAAATGATTTATACAATGGTTTGGATAATCCAGTTAACCATGAGCACCTGATAAATGAATACCTGGAAACCATTCCTATTATGGCAAAGGCGGGGTATAAAAACCTGATTTGCTTTAGCGGAAAGCGCGAAGGAATGGATGATGAAACGGGATGGAAAAATTGCCAAATTGCATTGGAAAAAATATTACCTTTTGCTGAAAAAAATGGCGTTACAATGGTAATGGAATTGCTGAACAGCAAGATCGATCACAAAGATTATATGTGTAACCATGTAGAGTGGGGCGCTGAATTGTGCAAGCGCGTTGGTTCTGATAATTTCAAATTGCTGTTCGATATTTATCACATGCAAATCCAGGAAGGAGATATCATCAGGAATATCAGGGATTATCACCAATACATTGCCCATTATCATACCGGCGGCATTCCGGGGAGACATGAGATAAACGATTCCCAGGAATTATATTATCCTGCTGTAATGAAGGCTATTGTAGAAACTGGTTATAAGGGATATGTAGCCCAGGAATTTATGCCTACTTATCCTGATAAGTTGGATTCACTAAAGGAAGCGATTAAAATTTGCGATGTGTAACTTTACAATCTCAATTAACGTGTCTTGCCTTCTTTCTTTTAAAGGCCCTTTAAAAACGATTAAAAATTTAAAACTTAAATAAATACAATCCTATGGCAGACAATACTTATGATGCAATAGTTATCGGTTCAGGAATTTCAGGAGGCTGGGCCGCTAAAGAATTAACGGAGAAAGGCCTTAAAACAATCATGCTTGAAAGAGGAGAAAATATCGAGCATGTAAAAGATTATGTAAACGCAACAAAAGGCTCGTGGGAATTTCCTCATCGCGGTGGCCGTACGCAGGAAATGATTAAAACGCATCCTGTTTTGAAACGGGATTATCCACTTAATGAGACGAATTTAAGCTGGTGGGTTGATGAACAAAAATCTCCCTACACAGAAGTTAAACGCATGGATTGGTTCAGAGGATACCACGTGGGAGGCAGATCGCTTTTATGGGGAAGGCAGAGTTATCGCTGGAGCGATTTAAGTTTTGAAGCTAATGTGAAAGATGGTATTGCTATCGATTGGCCGATTCGTTATAAAGACGTTGAGCCCTGGTACACATATGTAGAGAAGTTTGCCGGCATTAGTGGAGGAAAAGAAGGTTTACCTCAACTGCCTGATGGCCATTTCTTACCCGCTATGGAAATGAATTGCGTGGAAAAAGATGTGCAGGCACGCATCAACGACCATTATAAAAGCAAGCGAATGATCATGGGTCGCACAGCTAATATAACAGAGCCATTGCCCGGGAGAACAAATTGTCAATACAGAAATAAATGTGCACTGGGTTGCCCTTTTGGCGGATATTTCAGCACGCAATCTTCCACATTACCCGCCGCAATGGCGACCGGAAAACTAACCGTGCGTCCATGGTCGATTGTTACAAAAATATTATATGATAAGGATTCTAAAAAAGCGACCGGGGTTGAAGTATTGGATGCAGAAACAAATAAAACCTTTCAATATTTTGCAAAGATCATTTTCCTTAATGCATCTACATTTAATAGTGCATGGATATTGATGAACTCTGCAACAGATATATGGCCTGACGGCTTAGGAAGCAGCAGCGGCGAATTAGGTCACAATATAATGGATCATCATTTGGGCGTAGGCGCTTCGGGTAAGGTTGATGGTTATGAAGACAAATATTATTACGGAAAGCGTGCCAATGGTATTTACATTCCACAATACAGAAATATATTAGGCGATAAGAGAGATTATGTGAGAGGCTTCGGTTACCAGGGTGGCGCAAGCAGGGAAGGATGGGGCCGCAATATAGCAGAAATGAATATTGGCGGTGATTTTAAAGACGCATTAGGAGAGCCGGGGCAGTGGGCAATGAATATTGGCGGCTTCGGAGAAATACTTCCATATCATGAAAACAAAATGACGCTCGATAAAAACAAGAAGGATGCATGGGGCTTAAATGTAATTGCATTTGATGCCGAGTGGAAGGACAATGAAAGGAAAATGCGAGTAGATATGCAGAACGATGCTGTGGAAATGCTGCAAGCAGCCGGGTTAAAAGATGTAAAGGGGCACGATGGTGACGGAACTATCGGTCGTGGCATACACGAAATGGGAACTGCCCGCATGGGGAATGATCCAAAAACTTCTGTACTGAACAAATGGAACCAGGTATGGGACGCTCCAAATGTTTTTGTAACAGACGGTTCATTCATGGTTTCGGCTAATTGCGTAAACCCTTCATTAACTTATATGGCCATGACGGCAAGGGCAGCAGACTACGCTGTAAGTGAATTAAAAAAGCAAAATATTTAATAAACATTCATTTTATTACCTCAAAAAAATATTACTAATGAGTGAAGAAAAAGAAATAGATGATAACACTGGTTATTCAAGAAGAAAGTTTTTAAAAAATGCCGGGCTAACGGCTGCGGCATTTTATATCGTTCCGAGACATGTTTTAGGCGGCAAAGGCTTTATTGCCCCCAGCGACAGGCTTATAATTGCAAGTGTTGGCGTTGGCGGCAAAGGCGAAAGTGATATTGCAAATTTCTATAAAAGTGGCAAAGCTGACATTGCTTACTTATGTGATGTTGATGACCGAAGAGCGGCTACTACAGTTAAGAATTTTCCCAAAGCAAAATATTATAAAGATTGGAGAGAGATGCTTGATAAAGAGCATAAGAATTTTGACGCAGTATCAGTTTCTACGCCGGACCACACTCACGCGGTGGCAGCATACTCGGCCATGCAACTGGGTAAACATGTATATGTACAAAAACCTCTAACGCATGATGTGTTTGAAGCCCGTATGCTAACGAAGGCGGCTAAACGCTACAAGGTTGTAACGCAAATGGGCAACCAGGGAGCGTCTGGCGATGGAGTACGGCAGTTAATGGAATGGTATGATGCCGGCGTCATCGGTGACGTTCATACTGTGTATTGCTGGACAGACAGGCCTGTTTGGCCACAGGGAATCCCGAGACCGACTGCAACGGCTGAAATTCCTAAGGAATTAGATTGGAA
>JBDTKB010000019.1:0-3020 GCA_039935555.1 Ginsengibacter sp.
ATTCAGCAACCGACCTTGTATTGGAATATGGAGCATTAAAAACAGTGACACCTTTTCTTGTAGCTTCCTGAATATCCACCTGGTTTACACCGATGCAAAAGCAACCGATAGCCTGCAATTTTGAAGCGTTTTCTAAAACCTTGCTGGTAATTTTTGATTTAGACCGAATACCAAGAAGATGGACATTCTTAATTTCTTTAGTGAGCTCATTTTCACTAAGAGCCCCGGGCAATTGTTTTACTGATGAGTACCCCGCGTCCATAAATTTTTTTACTGCGCTTTTGCTGATGTTTTCAAGAAATAAAATATTAATTTTTTCTTTAGGATAACTTGTTGTTTTTTTGTCGGCCATATAGTTTATGTATTGTAATATTGCAAATATAGCCTCTTAATCCATGAATGCTTTTCCTATGACTTTGATCCGCTTTTTTTTTATTTCATTATTTTTTTCTTTTGTTTTTATTGCCTGCAAATCGGGCGACTCAAAAAAAGTAGCACCAGTTACTACCGACACTTTTAAGTACGTAGCTCCTGCGCCCGGGGAAATTTCGCAACAGGATTTTGACAGGTATCATACTGCTGTTAAAAATTATTACCAAAATGAATTGGTGAATAAGGGTTTTAATGGAGGCATTTTAGTTGCCAAAAAAGGACGGGTAATTTTTGAAGCCTATCATGGTTATTTTAATTTAAGAAAAAAAGATTCACTAACACCGCATAGTCCGTTTCATCTTGCCTCCGTGTCAAAAACATTTACGGCCATGGCAACCTTAAAGCTGGTTCAAATGGGAAAGCTCTCGCTTGATGATGATCTTAAAAAGTTTTTTCCCGGATTTCCTTATGATAATGTAACAGTGCGATTATTGTTAAGTCATAGGAGCGGCTTGCCTAATTATATTTATTTTATGGAAAAGCTTGGCTGGAGCAGGAAGCAATATTGCAGCAACCAGGATGTTCTATCTTATCTTATTCAATACAAGCCGAACCCAACAAGCAAGCCTAATACGCATTTTGAATATTGCAACACCAACTATGCTTTGCTGGGATTAATTATACAAAAAGCATCGGGGCAAAGTTATGCCGATTTTCTTCAAACAGTTTTTTTTACGCCACTTCATATGAACGATACCTATGTGTTTAACAGGTTGGATAGCGCCACTGCTATGCCTTCCTATGATAATAGGGGCAGGCAGGAAGGGCTTACTTTTTTGGATACTGGTTTCGGCGATAAAAATGTTTACAGCACACCGGAAGATTTATTGAAGTGGGACCAGGCAATGTATGGCAACCAAATGTTTACTCAGAAAACACTTGACGAAGCATTCACACCTTACAGTAATGAAAAACCCGGCATCCGCAATTATGGTTATGGATGGAGAATGAACGTGTATCCGGATGGAAGAAAAATTATTTATCATAACGGATGGTGGCATGGCAACAATGCCGTATTTATAAGATTGATCCAGGATTCTGCGACCATCATTGTTTTAGGCAATAAATACAATCCTTACATATATAAGTCTAAAAAAATGGCTGAGATTTTCGAGCCATCATCTGTAATGGAAGATGATGAAAAGCCAGGGCTTGGGAATAATAGTTACAATGCAGCGAGTTCTGATTTTATCGCTCCTGCTAAGAAAATACATCACCCTGCTAAAAAAATACTAACTAAGAAAATCAGAAGAAGAAAAAAATAATTAAACCCATTGGGTTTTGTCATTGAAATCAAAACAGAGGTCTTTTCCCCATTTTCATCAACTATCTATTGCAATGCTCCTGCCATAATACTGTTTGGAAAAAACTACAAAAGTTCTTTAAATTGAAAGCTGCGATAGCGTTAAGACTTATTCTGGCAGTCTTTTTTATTTGAATTAAGAAATGAATGCCAACAAAAAACTTTTTTAAAAAAAATACTGTTTCATTCTGGTTATAAAATAGTAAAAAAAAATGCATAATTGCAAAGGATTGCGTTTCAAAAAATTTCTATTTAGTTTAGTAATTGTAAAAATTTATTTACAGTTATTTAAGAAATCAGCAGAAGGGTTAATTGGTTTACAATACTTCGATAAACTATCCTGTGACAAACGGCTTGAAAGTGACTGGCTTTTTTCCAAATAAAATAACATTCAAAAGTGTTTGTGGAACGTTCAAATTCATTAAAAAAATCAATATGAAACAGTTTATTGTCATGGTAATCTTATGTAGCATTACAAGGAACTCTTTTGCACAAGACAATTACCAGTTAGGATAATGCTATGAATTCTGTCACCGCAGGTGCAAGCTCCTATGTTAACGGGAATGTACAATTCAATACATAGTGAACAAAAAAATTATGTCGATAAAATAAATCATGCACTGTGCCCAAAAAATAAATAAGCTAAAAATATCGCGGTGATAATTCCGACAAGGTCCGCAAGCAACATGGCGCCTATTGAATACCGGGTATTTTTAATGCTTACCGAGCCAAAATAAACGGCTACCACATAAAAGGTGGTATCAGAAGCTCCCTGGAAAATTCCGGAGAGTTTGCTTGCAAAAGAATCGGGGCCATAAGTCGTCATTGTGCTCACCATCATTCCGCGCGCCGCGCCGCCGCTTAATGGCCTTATTAGAGCGGTCGGCAGCCCATCCACAAAACGGGTGTCAGCGCCCAGCATAGCAAATAAACTTTTCATTCCATTAATGATCGCATCAAAAGTGCCACTTGTTCTGAGCATACTAACGGCCACGAGTATACCGAGTATATAAGGTATAATACGTATTGCTGTTTCGAACCCATTTTTAGCCCCATCCACAAAGGCCGAAAAAAGATCTATTTTTTTATAAAGGCCGCCTAAAACAATTAGCAGGAAAACGAGCAAGATCAATCCATTACTAAGTTGCCCTGAAAACAATTGTATGCCCGCTGCATTTAAACTTGTTACATAAAAAACCAATGAAGCAATTACTGCAGAAACAGCAAATATCCAGGCAAGTATTATTGGTTGAAACAGGTTTATTTTTTGCTTAAAAGAAACGAT
>JBDTKB010000020.1:0-6782 GCA_039935555.1 Ginsengibacter sp.
GTAGTAATCCTTTTTATAATTTGCATCGGGTTTGGGCCTTTATTATTAAATTTCAAGATATGCAAAATTACCTTTTAAAAGATATAACAATGGTAAACGAAGGTAAAATCGAACAAAAAGATATTTACCTAAAAAATGGACGCATTGAACGCGTCGGCAACGGCTTTAATGTGAAGGAAAAAGTGGTTGAAATTCACGCCGATGGCAAGCATCTTTTTCCGGGTGTTATTGATGACCAGGTACACTTTAGAGAGCCGGGCCTTACCCACAAAGCGACTATTTACTCTGAAAGCAAAGCTGCTGTGGCAGGTGGAACTACTTCGTTTATGGAAATGCCTAATACAATACCGAATGCTCTTACAGAAGCTTTATTGGAGGATAAATACGCCATAGCCTCAAAGAGTTCGATGGCTAACTATTCATTTTATATGGGCGTTAGTAACTCAAATGCTGAAGAGGTTTTGAAAATGAATAAAAGAAAAAAAGACGTCTGTGGAGTAAAAATATTTATGGGCTCAAGCACTGGTAATATGCTCGTGGATAATGAATCATCCCTCAGTAAAATATTTGGAGAAAGCGAACTTTTAATTGCAACCCATTGCGAGGATGAAAAAACTATTAAAGAAAATTATCAAAATTTAAAAAGTGTTAAGCCGCACCTTTCACCATCTGACCATCCAATTATCCGCGATGAAAATGCCTGTTACAAATCTTCTTCTTTTGCAATTTCGCTGGCAAAAAAATACAACAGCCGCCTGCACATTTTACATATATCTACCCAAAAAGAATTGGAACTTTTTACAAAAGATATTCCCTTAAAGGAAAAAAAAATTACAACCGAAGTTTGTGTACACCATCTTCATTACACTGCTGATGATTATGATAAACTTGGTTATTTAATTAAGTGCAACCCGGCAATAAAAAATGCATCGATAAAACCTTTGCTTTGGGAAGCGTTGCTAGATAATCGCCTCGATGTAATTGCCACTGACCACGCCCCGCACACACTTGAAGAAAAGGAACGCCCATATGAGCACGCTCATTCGGGGCTTCCACTTGTGCAACATTCGTTATTATTAATGCTGGCTTATTTTAAAGAAGGAAAAATATCGCTGGAAAAAATAGCAGAGAAAATGAGCCATGCAGTGGCCGATTGTTTTAAGATTGAAGACAGGGGGTATATTAGAGAAGGTTATTTTGCAGATTTGGTTCTGGTAGATCTAAATTCTTCAACTTCAGTAACAAAAGAAAATATTCTTTACAAATGTGGTTGGAGCCCGATGGAAGGTTATAATTTTCCTGCCGCTGTTATTAAAACCTTTGTGAGTGGTAATTGTATTTATTCTGGCCAGGATGAATATGGAAAACACCTGTTCGATGAATCTTTAAAAGGCCAGAGGATTTCGTTCACGAGGTGACAAAGGTTTGGACTTTATAAATTTTTTAATGTAAATGGAAACAGACAAAACCACTTTAAACGATCTTTCGGTATTTCAACATGATGACGAGTTTTCTATATTCGATAAATTAAATTTTACACGCACAATAGGTGGCCGCGAAAAATTGCGGACGATATTTAGCAAGTCTGCCGGAGATATTAATGCAATAAAGAATGTTCAAAAAACATTGCAGATTTTTTTGGAAAAAAGAGATGAATGGCCGCTTTCTATAAGCAACGGTTCTGTGACGATGATCTATAAATTTTATGAAAGTAACATCGATCAAATGCCCGCCAGGCCTACATCGTATACGGCTCAAATCTATAAAATTTTTCATGCTCCGGATTACTCACTTATAAAATATTCCATTGGCCACTCCTTTGATTTTATTAAAGGCATGAATAAAATTATTGAGATTTTTTTGGTGCCGGATGCACCGGAAAATCTTAAAAGGATTTTGCAAAAGGCAACTGTTTTGCTCGAAAAGCAACAACTGAATGTTATCGCAACTAAAAACAAAGCGAGCGATCTTTCCATGGCTGAAATGCTTGGGCTCGCACATTTTTTAAGAAATCATTTTAAGCAGAATTTTTTGGAAGTAGTAGAAATATATTTTCAGCTTGATGCCTGGTATGGAATGGCAATGGCGGTAAAGGAATTTGACCTGGTATTTCCGGAATTTATTATAACTGGTAAACCGGAATTGAATATAAAAGGCCTCTACCATATTCTAATAAATGAGCCAGTTGCATATGACCTTGAGTTGGATGCGAAAAATAATTTCGTTTTTTTAACAGGAGCGAATATGGCTGGTAAAAGTACTTTTATTAAAGCCATTGGCGGCTCAATATTCCTGGCGCATTTGGGTATGGGCGTGCCTGCAAAATCAATGACGCTTTCTTTGTTTGATGGCCTGCTCAGCAACATCAATATTGTGGACAATGTAGTTAAAGGTGAAAGCTATTTTTATAATGAAGTGCAAAGAATAAAAAATACGATACTTAAAATAAATGATGGCCGAAAGTGGCTTATTCTTATCGATGAATTATTTAAAGGAACTAACGTACAGGATGCTATGAAATGTAGTACGGTAGTAATTGAAGGCCTGTTAAAAATAAAAAGTTCGCTATTTATTCTCTCCACACATTTGTATGAAATAGGCGACGCATTAAAAGATTATCCCAATATAAATTTTAAATATTTTGAAACGAATGTAGCCGATGATGAGCTTTCTTTTAGTTATAAACTTAAAGATGGTATTAGCAATGACAGGCTTGGGTATTTAATTTTGAAAAGGGAGAAAGTGATTGAGCTGCTTGAGAAATTATAATATAAGAAATACCATCTCTTTTAATTCTATTCGCTTATTTATTGCTTTACATGGTGGGTGGTAAATTATTTTGGCTAATTTCAATCCATGCTAGTCAAGACATTTGGAAGCGCTGTATATGGAGTAGAAGCAATTACTATAACCGTTGAGGTTAATGTGAGCAGTGGAAAATTTACTTCTATTGTTGGGCTTGCAGATAATGCGGTTAAAGAAAGCCTGGAGCGCATGGAGAGCGCGATTAAAGCCAATGGCTATCATTTTCCCAGAACAAAAGTGGTGGTGAATTTAGCGCCTGCTGATATAAAGAAGAGCGGAACTGCCTTCGATTTACCGATTGCAATAGCAACTTTAGGAGCAAGCGAGCAATTGGAGAATCCCGAAAAACTTACTGACTATGTTATAATGGGTGAACTTAGCCTGGACGGCACCGTTAGGCCCATTAAAGGTGCACTGCCAATTGCGATACAGGCACGTAAAGAAAATTTTAAAGGCCTGATTCTTCCCAAAGAAAACGCTAGGGAGGCAGCAATGGTTAATAAATTAAACGTGTATGGTGTTGGACATATCAGTGAAGTGATTGATTTTTTTATTGATGAAAAATCTATTCAGCCAACCGTTGTAAATACAAGAGAAGAATTTGCCCATGCGCAAAGCGATTTTGAAATAGATTTTTGTGATGTAAAGGGCCAGGAAAATATAAAAAGAGCTTTGGAGATAGCCGCGGCAGGTGGCCATAATGCAATTTTAATTGGACCTCCAGGCGCCGGAAAAACCATGCTTGCAAAGCGTCTGCCAACTATACTTCCGCCGCTTACTTTATTAGAGGCATTGGAAACAACTAAAATTCATAGTGTGGCCGGCAAGCTTCCTGAGAACGCAACACTCATTTCAAAGCGCCCTTTTCGCTCGCCACACCATACCATATCAGACGCGGGATTGGTAGGAGGAGGTGGCATTCCACAACCGGGAGAAATTTCTTTAGCGCACAATGGGGTTTTGTTTTTGGATGAACTGCCGGAATTTAAGCGAACGGTTTTGGAGGTAATGCGGCAGCCGATGGAAGAAAGGAAAATTGTTATTTCACGGGCAAAAGTCACCCTTGAATTTCCAGCAAGCTTTATGTTGATAGCATCTATGAATCCCTGCCCCTGCGGTTATTATAATCATCCGGAAAAAGAATGCACATGCCCGCCAGGTGCGGTTCAAAAATATTTAAACAAAATTTCCGGCCCTCTTTTAGACAGAATTGATTTGCATGTGGAAGTTACTCCTGTTGCATTTAGTGAGCTATCCTCGAAACAGGAATTTGAAAAAAGTGATCGTATTCGTGAAAGGGTAATAAAAGCAAGAGACACGCAGGCCGAGAGATACAAGGATAGTGCAGGAGTTTATTCTAACGCACAAATGAGCAGCAAGATGCTGAAAGAAATTTGCGTGATAACACAAGCCGGTTCTAACCTTTTAAAAGTTGCGATGGAAAGGCTTAATCTTTCTGCACGTGCATACGATAGAATTTTAAAAGTAAGCAGAACGATTGCAGACCTTTCAGGAAGTTGTGATATAAAACCTGAACATCTTGCAGAAGCCATTCAATACAGAAGTTTGGACAGGGAAGGCTGGGCGGGCTAATTTGAACTTTTGGAAAGTTTTTAACTTTCCAAAAGTTAGTATATAAAAAATTGTTCAATGATACCCGGAAGTTATTATCATATTTACAACCATGCAAATGGTAAGGAAAATTTATTTGACGAATTAAAAAATTACGGTTTTTTCCTGGAAAAAATATCTGTTCATATTTTACCTTTTGTCAACCTTCATGCATATTGTTTGCTTCCTAATCATTTTCACCTTTTAATAGCTATAAAGGAGATTAATGAGATTAGACTTTTGGAAAGTTTTAAAACTTTCCAAAAGTTGCCTGACGAAAAGTTACAACCATTGGTTGAAAAAAAGATTAGTAAATCCTTTGCTAATCTATTCAGCAGCTATGCTCAGTCTTTTAATAAAGTCTATAACAGGAAAGGTTCATTATTCATGCCCAATATGAAATCAGACTTGATAGAAGACGAAAAAGGGATTTGCAATGTTATACATTATATTCATTCAAATCCTGTACATCACGGCTTTGTAAAAGAAATAAACTTATGGAGATATAGTTCTTACAATGCTTATCTTTCCCAAACGCCTACAAGGCTGTCAAAAGGTAGAGTATTGGATATTTTTGGAGGCTTGGAACATTTCATTCAATGTCATCAACAGCCGATTCAACTTAAGTGCAAATGGGATCTTTAATTATTTACTTTTCGAAAGCTTTCGGAAAGTTTTTAACTTTCCAAAAGTTAGTTAGCCACATTTAACCACAGAAAAATACCAGAGCCTTTTGCATGTAGATTTTATTTGCCGTGATTCCAGATATTACTTTCTAAAATTTTCAATTTTCCAAAGTTTCCGCTTGTTGGCTAAATTTGCCGAATGAAAATTTTAATATCATACATTAAACCCTATAAATGGTTGGTTATATTGGCGCTTTTCCTGGCTGCTATGAACCAGACCTTTTCCTTATTTGCCCCCGCAATTACCGGTCGTATTCTTGATTTATTTGTCAATCATCCTCACGTTTTTCCGGATAAAACACCCAGAAATGAACATCAATTTTTCTTCGGTAAGGATTCTTATCATGGATTACTTTTTTTTCTATTATTATTAATAAGCACTGCAATGGTGAGCCGAATTGCGAAAGCATTCCAGGATTATTTCTCCAATGTGCTCATTCAAAAATTTGGTGCAACTATTTTTACAGACGGCCTGAAACATAGCATGAGGCTTCCTTACCAGGATTTTGAAGATCAACGCAGCGGTGAAACTTTATCCATTCTTACTAAAGTAAGAGCAGACACTGAAAAGTTTATTACCAATTTCATCAATGTTTTTTTCGTCATCATTGTGAGCATCGTATTCATTTCCATTTATGCATTCAGGTTACATTGGGTAATCATGCCTGTGTATGCAATTGGTATCGTTCTAATAGCAGTTGTTACCAGTTTACTTAGCAGAAGAATAAAACTTATACAAAAAAATATTGTAAACGAAACCAACGCCTTAGCGGGCTCAACCACTGAGTCGTTAAGGAATATTGAGTTGGTTAAAAGTTTAGGATTAACGGACCAGGAAGTAAACAGGCTCAATAATAACACGTTTAAAATATTAAAACTGGAACTGCGTAAAGTGAAGAGCATACGTACCATAAGTTTTATCCAGGGTACGATGGTGAATTTTTTGCAGCAGTTAATAACGTTCACGCTGCTATGGCTCATATTTGGAAATGCGATTACCCCAGGCCAGTATCTTTCTCTTGTATTTTATAGTTTTTTCCTTTTTGCCCCAATGCAGGAAATTGGAAATATCATTATCTCGTATCGTGAGGCCGAGGCATCTTTAAATAACTTTCATACCCTTATGTTGAAGGCTCCTGAACTAAAGCCTGCCAAACCTGTTACCATTAACAACATTGAAGAACTGGAATTTCTTAATGTAAAATTTAAGCACCAATCGGCCCAACAGCCTGCTTTAAATAATATAAGTTTTGATGTGAAAAAAGGAGAAACTATTGCATTTGTCGGCCCTTCAGGTTCTGGTAAAACAACGCTTGTAAAGCTTTTGGTGGGCTTGTATATCCCACAGCAAGGCCATATAAAATATAATAAAATTGATGGAAAGGATATTGACTTTGATGTACTTCGAACCCAAATAGGTTTTGTAACGCAGGACACACAATTGTTTGCAGGAACCATCAGGGAAAATTTACTTTTTGTAAATCCTTCAGCCACCGATGAGGAAGTACTTGATGCCCTTAGAAAAGCTTCCTGTAGTACAATACTGGCCCGTGCAAATAAAGGATTAGATACAGTTATTGGTGAAGGCGGTGTAAAAGTTTCTGGTGGTGAAAAGCAACGCTTGTCCATTGCCAGGGCATTGCTTCGTCATCCTCATTTATTGATTTTTGACGAAGCTAC
>JBDTKB010000021.1:0-13140 GCA_039935555.1 Ginsengibacter sp.
GATGAACTGTTAGAAGTTTTTTGGGCTACACACGATCCTACTACTTTAAACCGGCAGGGAAACGATTCCGGACCGCAATACCGAAGCGTGATTTTTTATCACAACGAAGAGCAAAAAGAAAAAGCAGAAAACTACAAAAAAGAACTTGATAAGAGCGGCGCATTTGATAACCCCATTGTTACTGCGATTGAGCCTTTCACTAATTTTTATGAAGCTGAAAATTATCATCGTGATTATTATAAAAATCATGGTTCACAACCTTACTGTTATTTTGTCATCAAACCAAAAATGGATAAGTTAAAAAAAGTATTCAGCGACAAATTGAAAAATTAATAAGGAATTTAAAATTTAGATTATTCATCTTTATATTTTTTAGCTCGTTGATGCGATTTACAATATACCATTAACGCATAGACGAAAATGTTCATCGCTTTTTTTAGCGAAAGTCTTAACCCTTTTATAAAAGCTTTGGTAAATTTAGATTCTACCTGTTAAAATAATTATCAAATAATTATACTAATTTCATTGCTCTTAAATTACTTTTTACGCACACACTTTTTTTGCGATTAGCAATAAAAAATACAAACATTTAAATGGCTACAAAAAACGATCTTGATTTTACATATACGACTATCGATGAAATTTTTCGGCTCAGTATGGGCGAAAGTGCTGATTATAGTGGCGCAATGTTTAACGCAGATTTTTCGATGTCTGTGGAAGAAGCGCAAAAAAACAAGCATAAATTTATTGCAGACAGCCTTGGAGTAAAAAAAGGAACAAGATTACTTGATATGGCTTGTGGATGGGGGCCGTTTTTAAATTATATAAAGGGACGAGGCGCAGACGGGATGGGTGTCACGTTATCATCAGGACAGGCCGCTGCTTGCGTGCGAAATGGCTTAGATGTTCGTGTGATGGATTGCAGAAAAATCACACCGGAAACTTATGGCGTTTTCGATGCGGTTACGTGCATTGGTGGTATGGAACATTTTTGTTCAATTGAAGAATATAAGGAAGGAAAACAGGACAAGGTATACCACAATTTTTTTAAGGGACTGCAGGAATTGTTGCCAAAAGGCGGCAGATTTTATATGCAGACGATGGTATTTGATAAAAATATGATGCCTCTTGAAGAAATTAGTGTTGACGCGCCAAAAGATTCACCCTCTTATGCCATGGCGTTGATGGTAAAACAATTTCCTGGCTCATGGCTGCCATACGGCGCAGAGCAGGTAATAAAAAATGCGGCTCCATATTTTAAATTAATTTCTAAAAGCAGCGGAAGATTTGACTACATCGAAACGATAAAAAGATGGCGGATAAAATTTAGAAAATTTAACCTGAAGAAATATTTTTTATACACTTCTCTTATTCCAAAATATATTGTTGATAAAGAATTCCGGCACCAGGTTGCTGTGTTTAAAATAAGTCCTAATAAAGTTTGTTTTGAAAATGAAACGATGGATCACTTCCGTCTTGTATTCGAAAAAATATAAAAATTAAATTAGATTTTTTCAGAAGGAACTTTAGCATTATTACCCCGCGAATTCTACAAATTTTCCATTGCCAAGTTTTTTCAATAAGCGTATGTGTGAGCGGATTGCACCGCTGAAAGTGTCATTGGCATTATATCTCAGGTTATATTCTTCTGCGGTGCGTTTAACAATATCAGAAATTGGTTTGTAATGCACATGGCAAATGCGCGGATATAAATGATGCTCTATCTGGAAATTTAATCCTCCACAGAAAAAATTTAAAAAATTATTTGCGCGGCCGAAATCTGCAGTGGTATAAAGCTGATGCACTGCCCATGAATTATTCATATTTCCTCTCTCGTTTGGCAAAGGAAAATTAGTTTCTTCAACAACATGAGCCAACATAAAAATTACCGCCATGGTGATTCCTTCGCAGAAATGTAAGGCAAAAAAACCTAAAAGAATTTGCCACCAGGCCGCATTTATTAAAGCAAGTGGCAGTACCAAAAAAAGTGTATAGTAAACCGCTTTAAAGAAAAATAAATTAAAGTATTCTATTGGGGGGTGTTTTTTATTATCATAATTGCCAATTTTCTTTTTAAAAAACTTTACATAATCTTTGATGAAAACCCAGGCAAGTGAGCCGAAACCATAAAATAAAAATGCATACCAATATTGAAAGCGATGAATTTTCATCAACTTTTGATGAGGTGACATTCGTAACAAGGGAACGGATTGGATGTCTTCATCATGGCCTTCAATGTTCGTGTAAGTATGGTGAACAATATTATGCATAATGCCCCAGAGGTAAGCATTTGCACCGATGATGTTGAACGTATAACTCATTATACTATTTACATGCTTATTGTGGGATAACGAACCGTGAATGGCGTCGTGAGAAATATTGAGGCCAATAAATGCTGTGAAGAAGCCAAGGATAATCCATAAACCAAATTGAACGGCAAGATTGTTATGACCAAATACAAGTAATATATACGCGGCTGAAAATATGCCAAGATAAAATAATGTTTTGACGAGCATCACCCAGTTTCCATGCTTGGATATTTTATTAAAAATAAAATATTCTTCAACACGGTGGTTGAGCGTTGAATAAAAATCCAGATCTTTTGCTTTAGCGAATCGTATTTTGCTTGCCACTTAGAGTAAGGTTTTTTTTAGGACATTATTTAAAAAATGCAGGTTTCAAAAGTTTGGTAGCAAGACTAAAAAACTGACATCACGCCTTAACCGGCAAAGGTTTGAGCCTAATAATCCTGAAATAATGAAGGCCCGTCATTACAATATAGGTTCCATCAAATTCATACCATTTCTTTGCAAAATTTGGATCCAGCTTTTTATAATGGTGGTTATTTTGAAACAATTCTCCCATCATCAAAAAGCCCCACGGCGTTGTATTTTTAGAATGATCCCCGTTATTAAAATTTGAATATCCAAACTTATGCCCGAACCAGTTTACTATGGCGCCCTGTATAGGCCCCATAACAAAATGAATAGGAAGAAGGAGAAACCACCAAAAGTTCGGTGCAAAAACTATATAAAAGGTGACGTATCCCAAAGCAAACAGCACCCTGGTAACAACATGATTGCCGATCCTGTCAAGCCGCGTCCATACCGGGATATACTCTTTGGTAAACTGTGGATCAGGAAGATTTTGGCCTGAATGAAAAGCATTAAAAATCCTATGCGTGTGCAGCATCATCTGCAATATATCTTTAAAGAAATGAGGCGAATGAGGATCTTTTTCAGTATCACTATAAGTATGATGCATTCGATGCATTACCGCGTAAGCTCTTGGAACAAGGTAGGATGAGCCCTGTGCAAACCAGGTCATCATATAAAATGCTTTTTCCCATCTTTTTGAGGTCGTGTACATTTGGTGGGAAGCATACCGATGCAGAAAAAATGAGTGGAAGAATAATGAAAAGAACCAATGACAAAAAAAGAATATAAGAATAGGAACCATTAGGTGTTGAAATTGAAAAATATGTAATTGGGTAAGCTACGCAAATTATATGGTAACGACGCCCAATGTACGAAGTTTAACTTATAATAAAAATTAATAAACCACTTTTACCTTTCTAAGCTCAAGTAGGTTAAGGCTATTCGGTATAAAGTTTTTAACATATGGATGTACCAGGTGAATAACCATATCATACCATAGAGGTACTACAGGCGCGTCTTTTATCATTAACTGATCAGCCTGCTGATAAATTTTCATTCTTACAGAATCATTTTTTTCAATAAGGGCTTCATCATACAATTTATCAAATAATGGGTTCTTATACCTTGTATAATTTGGAGGCGCAGGATTTTTTCCGTAAAAAACACTCAAGTAATTTTCAGCATCCGGGTAATCAGCGATCCAGCTACCGCGAAAAAACAACGCATCTGATTTGGCGGTTTCCTCCAGTAACAAACTTTTCTGAATCGTTTCAACCTGTATTCTAATTCCGATCTGCTGTAATTCACTCGCTATATAGCTGGAAAATTCAGCATAAACAGGAACTGTAAGAAGTTTTATAACAGGAAGGCCTGCGCCGTTGGGATAACCCGCCTCTTTAAGTAATTGCAATGCTTTTGCCTGGTCATAACGGTAACCCATAACCGCAGCAGAATCAAACGAGGGAAGCCCTTCAGGAATAAACCCACTCTCCGCAGGAGTTCCGATAGAATTGCGGATATATAGTATCATCTTCCTGCGGTTAAACCCATAATTGATAGCCTGCCTGATTTTAAGATTTCTTAACGGGGAATTCCTTACAATTTCCAGCGAAGTATCATTTAATATACCCAGGTATTCTATATTGAGATAAGGATGTTTTTGCAGGATGACTTTGCCTTTCCATTCCTTTCGCAATTCGCCATTTTTGGTAATTACCTCATCTTTAAAAGACGCATCAATATCATTAATAAAATCGAGCCTGCCTTGTTGAAATTCGAGAAACTCTGTTGCTTTATTTTCAAAAAAAGAAACTTTAATTCCATCTAAATAGGGCAACCTTTTGCCATTACTATCTTCCTCAAAATAGGACGGGTTTTTCTTAAGGATCAGGGCTTGCCCTTCTTCCCAGGCAACTATTTGAAAGGGGCCGGTACCACATGGATGCCTCCGAAAATCCTTCCCATATTTCTCAACAACTTCGGGGGGAACTATGGAACAATATTGCATGCTTAAAATACCAATGATTGGATGAAATGGCGCAATCAGTTTTAATTGAAACGTTGTATCATCAACAACTACAAAGGGATTTATTGAGTCTACACTGCTGTTGAAAATCCATGCGCCACTACTCGCGGTATTTCTATCCAGAATACGGCTGAAGCTATACACAATATCCGCCGCGGTCATTTTTCGGCCTTTGCCATTTAGAAAGGCATCGTTATCCTGAAAATAAACATCATTACGCAAGTGAAAAATGTAGGTTAGGTTGTCCGCCGAAACATCCCAGCTTTTTGCAAGTGAAGGCACCAGGTGAAGGCTGTCATCTGTTTGAACAAGGGTATTGTAGATTTGATGAACGGCCCAAATAATAGATTGGTTTTTTGCAAATGCGGGATCTAACGTTGCTATGCCTGATTGCTCATTATAATGAAATATATTTCTATTTATTTTATGATTTTTGCAGGAAGAAATGTGTAGAACAAATATTGCCGCTAAAAAAAAATAAACACACCGCGTTCCTAATTTTATGAATGGCAAAGGCAATTGTTTTTTTAACTCCATCTTTGTTTTAGAAAAAATAAATTTAGCAAATGAAAAAGACAGTCGGACTATTTTGTTTAATGTTTATTTTTTTTTACGCTTCTTTCGCGCAGCATTACACACATGCCGACACATTGCGCGGAAGTAATGGACCAGGGCGCGATTGGTGGAACGCCACAAAATATGACCTGCATGTAAAATTTAATTTGCAGGATAGTACAATCAGCGGGTATAACATCATTTCTTTTAAGGTTTTAAAAAAAGCAAATGAAATGCAAATTGATTTGCAGCAGCCTATGGTGATTGACAGCGTGCTCCTTCTAAAGGCTGATGTAGCAAGAAATGCCGAAAGAAATGAAGTAATTGTTTTAAATAATAACGATGGAATTTATAGAGATGGAAATGCTTTTTTTCTTAAACTAAATAATTACGATTTGCCGTTGAATACTTTACATGAAATACTCATGTACTATCACGGCAAACCCCGCATCGCTGTAAAGCCACCTTGGGACGGCGGCTTAGTTTGGGCACGAGATAAACAAAATAATCCATGGATAAGTATTGCCTGCCAGGGCTTGGGAGCAAGCGTTTGGTATCCGTGTAAAGATTACCAGGGCGATGAACCCGATAGCGCCGAAATGCATATTACAGCGCCATCTGATTTAACAGCAATAAGCAATGGAAGAATGAGAAGCAAGGTTGATAATAACGATAGCACAACTACAACAACATGGGCTGTTGTTAATCCAATTAATAATTACGATTTCATTCCTTACATAGGAAAATACACTCACTTTGGAGAAATTTATAAAGGTGAAAAGGGAGACCTGACGTTGGATTATTGGGTGTTGGACTCTAACCTCACCAAAGCAAAAAAACAATTCAGGGAAGTGCCCAGGATGATGAAGGCATTTGAATATTGGTTTGGCCCCTATCCTTTTTATGAAGACGGATATAAATTGGTGGATGCGCCCTACCTCGGCATGGAACATCAAAGCGCTGTTGCCTATGGAAACGGCTACCAGAACGGGTACCATGGCATGGATCTTTCAGGAACGGGTGTAGGAATGAAATGGGATTTTATTATTGTTCATGAAAGTGGCCATGAGTGGTTTGGAAATAATATCACGTCAAAAGATATCGCTGATAGCTGGATACATGAAGGGTTCACCAATTATAGTGAAACACTTTTTACTGAATATTGGTTTGGTAAAAAAGCCGCTGATGAATATGTAATAGGGATTAGAAAAAATATAGAAAATAAGGAACCGATTATCTCACCCTATGGCGTAAACGCAGATGGGCCAATTGATATTTATTACAAGGCCGCTAACATGCTCCACACTATCCGGCAGGTTATTTATAATGATACAATTTTCAGAAATATTTTACGAGGGCTCAATAAAACTTTTTATCACCAAACAGTTACCAGCAAACAAATCGAAAATTATATTAGCACAAAATCCAAAATAGACTTTTCGAAAGTGTTTGACCAATATTTAAGAACAATTAAAATTCCTACATTGGAATATAAAATAAGGAATGGAGTACTCACCTACAATTGGGGCAACGTCGTTCCGGGTTTTAACATGCCTTTAAAAATTTATAATGAAAAGGGAAATTTGCAATTTATTTATCCCAAAGAAAAACCTCAACAAACAAGAACAGGCATGAAAGAATTAAAAGTGGATCAAAATTTTTATATCCTTACAAATCAAATTAATTAAATATAATTTAGCGGCTTAAATACTTTTATGTCGCAGATACGAAAGCAAAGTATCATCTCAACTATTTTTGTTTATGGCGGTTTTTTAATTGGCTTTATAAATACCTACCTTTTTACAAGACAAGGATCACCATTTAATCCTTCGCAATATGGTTTGGTTTCAACAATATTTATCGGCGTAGGAAACCTGATGTTTGCCTTCGCCAATATGGGAATGATTTCTGTTGTATATAAATTTTATCCCTATTATAACGACAATCTCCCAAAAAAGAAAAATGATTTATTAACGTGGGCATTGGTGATAAGCCTTATAGGATTTTGTTTTGTTGTTCTTGCGGGCATTGTTTTTAAAAACCTCGTTATACAAAAGTTTGGCAAAAACTCCCCTGATTTCATTCAATATTACTTTTGGGTTTTCCCATTCGGGCTATCTCTTTTATTGTATTCCATTTTTGAAGTTTTCGCCTGGAACCTCCGAAAATCAATCTTTACCACCTTTTTAAGAGAAGTACTTTTTCGATTATTAACCACCGTTCTTATCTCCCTTTTAAGCTTTCAACTTATTAAAAGCTTCGATACTTTTATAAAATTATATGCCTTAACCTACGGAATTGTAGCGTCAGTTTTGCTTATTTACCTTGTATGGAAAAAGGAATTTTACCTAACCTTTTCGGTAAGCAGGGTTACCAAAAAGTTTTATAAAAAAATAGTCTCGCTGGCCTCTCTTATATATTTTGGAGGTACTGTACTTATGATCGCGCAATTTATTGATTCGCTCGTGATCATGTCAATACTTGGTACGGCTGCTGCCGGTATATTTAACCTCGGAAGTGTTGTAGCAGGATTGGTGCAGGCTCCGCAACGAGGTGCCATTGCTGCATCTATACCTACTCTTTCTAAAGCATGGAAAGACAAAGACTATAAAAAAATCACACTCATATATCAGCGCTCCGGCATCAATCTCCTGATAGCATCACTTGGAATTTTTTTAGTTGTTTGGCTCAATTACACTGATGCGGTAAAAACATTTGGGCTTAAAACCGATTATCTACAGTCGCAATGGATCTTTTTCTTTTTGGGTGTTGCACGCATTATTGATTTAGGTACCGGTGTGAATGCGCAAATTATTGGTACCTCCATTTTTTGGCGTTTTGATCTTTTAAGCGGCATAATATTATTTGTACTCATTACTCCGCTTAGCTATCTTCTCGTAAAACATTTTGGAATTATTGGAGCGGGTTATTCCTATGTAATATCTTTCACTGTTTATAATATTATAAGAATTATTTTTTTACAAAGAAAATTTCAGATGCATCCCTTTAGCTATAAAACGCTTTATTCAATAATTATAGCCCTGGCGTGTTTTGCAATTTGTTATTATACATTTATGAGCCTGCATGGTTTTTTTGCTATGGTACTAAAAAGCATCGTGTTCATTGCTCTATATGCCGGCGCCATTATATATTTTGATCTTTCACCCGATGTTTTGCCGGTGTGGAATAGTATTAAAAAGAGAGGTAAGAAAACGAGGTAGCTTTCATTTTTATTCAATAAATTCTCGTTTACATTGCACCGTTAGTATTTACCTATTTGCTAAAATAAAAAGGTTATATTTTTATTTATTTTAAACATGGAACAAGAAGAAGTAATAATCAATACAATTTCTTTTGTAAGAAAAGAATTACAAGGCGCAGAAGGCGGACACGACTGGTGGCATATTGAAAGGGTATGGAAAAACGCAAAATTGATTGCAGCATCTGAAGATGCAAATATTTTTATAGTTGAATTGGGCGTTCTTTTACATGACATTGCTGATGCAAAATTTTATGACGGTGATGAAAATATAGGCCCCGAAAAAGCAAGGACCTTTCTTGAAAGATTTTCAGTTGAAAAAGAAATAATAGATCATGTTGAAAATATAATCAGGAATATTTCATTCAAAGGCGGTAATAATACAACTACTTTTTATTCGCCGGAATTAGCGGTAGTAAGAGATGCAGACAGGCTGGATGCTTTGGGCGCTATCGGCATTGCCAGGGCTTTCAATTATGGAGGTTTCAAAAACAGGGAAATTTATAATCCCTCAATACCGCCCAATTTAAACATGGACAAAGACAGTTACAGAAAAAGCGATGCTCCCACCATCAATCATTTTTACGAAAAATTATTAATATTGAAAGATAGAATGCATACAGTTACCGGCAAGAAACTCGCTGAAGATAGACACGCTTTTATGGTAAAATATTTAGAGCAATTCTACTTTGAATGGGAAGGAAAAAAATAAAATTTTTTTGAAACAAAGTCGCTGTTTCAAAGTCTTTCTTCCGGTGTGTTTGTCATCAATAGAGAAAAAATAATTGAGGTCGAACACTCATTTTCTTAGCCAACAAAACAATAAGCGCAGTTATGTTCCTGTGCTCTGCCAACGGCCCAAACTCCTGAGGGAACAACTTGAATGCCTGGCAACAAACCTGCAATCCATTCTTTGTAAACATCGCCCGCATCTTTATTCATCTTTTGGGCGACTACGGCGCTCATAACAGTCATGGCCATATTGCATACGCAAAACATTACACCGCTCGCTTGCAAGTCGTTAATACCAATTGCAACAGGCCCAACACCTGGTATTTTAAAATCATCGGGTTTCGGTTGCCAAAACATATTTCTAACCGATGGAGATTTAGTTGAAGGGTCATCTACCTTAAACATTTCCCCAAATTTATATTTTTGCCAAAGGCCGCTATTCATCGTGTAGGGGATAGCATTATGCCTTAAGATAACTACAACTCCCAAATCGCTTTCGGGAGTTCCGGTAGCTGCGTTAGTCAGCAGGAAGACTTTTGGCCAGGCGAAAGGGAAAGATTCTTCGGGTTTGGTAACATCAAAAACGATACGATGCTTGCCTTTAATTTTATTGAACCAGGCATCGGCCTCATCAAGCGGCCCGGTTGATTCAGGGGCGGCTTGTAAAGGAAAAGGGGGAGCAAGCATTGTTAGGCCTAGTGCGGCTGCACCTGTGGCCACCTGCTTTATGAAACCACGACGTTCATTAGTAGGATTAATTATCTCTTTTTTCATTTTATGAAAGTTTTACGATGATGATTTATGGCTTCAGAATTGAAAAATTACAAATTATTTATTTGAATATACAATTTTTGCATATTTATTTCAGGGAACTAAAACGTTGGATGAATATTCGATCTACATGATAATCTTTCCTTTTAGATCTGCGCGGTCATCTGGCTTATTTTCTAAACGGTTCACGCTAAATAAAAATTTAATGGTTACTTTATCATCATCAAAAATGCAAGTGAGCTGATCTCCATGTACTGTTTCAATAAACCTCCACGTAAGTACCAAAGTCTTTTCATCCTGCCACGTATAGCTAGCAGCAACAAGGCTATCAAAATCAATTCTTCTTAAAGAAAAAAGGGAATGAGCTGAGGGTTTAAAATTGTCCTGTCTTATCCAGTAGCCCATACCGTTAGTAATGTTTATATCCGGCTTGCCTTCTTCTTTTAAGGTGAAGAAACATTTATCATTTTTAAAATCAAATGTTACAGACTTCGCATTAAATTTATTGGCATCAAGTATAAATTCTTTTCCTGCAATGGCCGGAATTACGGGTGATGTTTCCAATATTTTTGGCGGATCAAATTTTAAAATTTTTAGTTCCTTTACTAAAGTGCTATTGGTTTCCATGTCCTTTCCCAGCCCATCAACCTTCATTTCTGGAAGCAATACATCCCACACAATCTGCATAGTATCTTTTGTGCTGATGCTTTCGCTGGTAATGGCAACCACAGCGCCCAAATCCGGAATTATCATACTAAACTGGCCAAAGGCTCCATCGGCCCTATAACCGCCAGGCGGATTGAGCCAAAACTGGTAGCCATAGCCGTAACCCCAGCTACTGTCATTTTTTCCATTGGAGATTTGTTTTGATGAAGCGGCCTTTATCCAATCTTTACTGATGATTTGTTTTCCATCCCAAATGCCATTCTGAAGATATAATTGTCCGAATTTCGCAATGTCTTCCGTTGGCATCCGCAAATGCGAAGCCCCCATATTTACTCCTTCAAAATTTTCTCCCCAGGTTGTATTGGTAATATTTAAGGGCTCATAAAGAAGTGGCTTTAAATATTCGTGAGCCGTTTTTCCGGTAACTTTTTTTACAATGGAGCTGAGCATATAGCTTGCGCCGGAATTATACATAAACTGGCTGCCGGGTTTAAAAACTACAGGCTGCGCCAGGAAAGTCTTTTCCCAAAGAACTCCTGGTGGTGATGCTTCCAAAATCAGAATAGAATCTTTAGCATGCCCGACCGACATTGAAAGCAGGTGCTTTACTTTTAGAGAGGCAAGATTAATGCTTATCTCTATTGGTAATAAATCCGGGAAAAAATTTATGACGGGTTCTTCAACGGTCAATAAACCTTCCTTGATCGCTAATCCAATTGCAGTACCGGTAAAGCTTTTACTTAAAGAATACAATTGCTGTTTATGCTCCGCTGAATATGGCCACCACCAACCTTCAGCAACGACAAAACCGTGCCTTAAAATCATCAGGCTATGAAATTCCTGTTTCCTCTCTTTGATGGCATCAAGAAATTTTAAAATTCCTGCGGAGGAAATACCTTGCTCTTCCGGAGTACTGCGCGGCAGTACAAAAGGTGCTTTAAAAAAATCGTTTATTCCAGAGCCAGGTAATGAAGAAAACAGACAGGCGCCCACAACTGAAAGGCCGGCCTGCTTTATAAACTCTCTGCGATGAGACATTGGATAAGATTCAAAAATTATAGAAAAATCAAGATGACTTCGTGAAACAATTATAAATAATAAATTGATAGCAAAGTTATTTTATTACGTAAAATTTTGTCACTGATTGGAATGCCAATGGAGACAACATTATTTGTAATATCTATATAGAAAATCATTTCATATACTTTTATAAAACCTGTATTTCATTTGCCGAAAAATTGAAAGTAATTTTTTTACAATTTAACTCACCTAAATCCGTTAAGGATTAGCGCCGGCCCTTCTAACCTAAAACTTTATTTTTGAAAACATCCATTTGATAATGAAGTTTTCGATTTTATGATTTCTAAACAATAGAAGGAGGAAAGCTTACATGAAAATTATAACCTATATTCTAGTCCTCATTTTTTGTGTTGTGCTGTTTTTTTTATTCACACGAAATACTTCCGCTAACAATGTTGCAGCAATAAGCGACACAACAATACGGATAGAGCAGCCAAAAATTCAGGGTACAATTCCTGCTGAAAAACTTTTATCAAATGAACAGCCTGATGTGCCTCACCGCGAAGCTATAAACTCTAAAGATGTTAGCCCGGAAAATTTAGTTTCATTCGCCGAGACACTGATTGGCACTCCCTATAAATACGCATCCACTGATCCTCTTGTTGGATTCGATTGCTCCGGTTTTATAACATATGTTTTTAATCACTACAATATAGAGGTACCCCGTTCTTCAAAAGATTTTAAAAACGAGGGCACAGAAATACCTTTATCGCAAAGTAAAAAAGGCGACCTTATTTTATTTACCGGAACAGACAGCACCGAAAGAATCATCGGCCACATGGGAATAATTATTTCCAATAAGGATGGAATAAAATTTATTCATTCCTCTTCCGGCAAAGCACATGGCGTGGTGATTACAGAGCTAAATAATTATTATATGGGACGATTTGTAAAGGTGATCCGGGTATTTGATTAAAAATTTTCAATTGGAATTAATTGCGATCAGCTCACCCTTTTATGTTTCAATAATTTATTAATAGCGTCATTGAATGAACCCGCACGCGTAACCTCTCCCCCATTTACAAAATATATTTCATCAGCATTTTCAATGGTATTCAGCCGGTGTGCAATTATAATACGCGTTGTATCACCCGGAAGTTTGTTCAAAATTTCTTCAAGTAATTGTTCCGTCATCGTATCAATATTCGCTGTGGCCTCATCAAGAATAAGTAATTCAGGTTTACGCAAAACAGCACGCATAAAAGCGATTATTTGTTTTTGCCCAAGGCTTATGTTATCGCCGCCGGAAGAAACTTTTGTCTGGAGACCATTTTCAAAAACAGTTAACAAATTTTCAAGATTGGATTCTTTTATAAGTTCCACCATTGCTGCATCAGAATAATCTTTGTACAATTCATTCCCATAAATTATATTTTCCTTTATCGTGCCAGTAA
>JBDTKB010000022.1:0-3534 GCA_039935555.1 Ginsengibacter sp.
ACTAACGATGCAGGCGGAATTATTGATGATTTAATAGTTTATTGCGTTGAAGAAAACAAGGTTTATATGCTTGTTGTAAATGCATCGAATATCGAAAAGGACTGGCAGTGGATTCAATCTCACAATAACGCAGAAGTGGAGATGCATAATATTTCTGATCATACTTGCCTTCTCGCGATACAGGGGCCTAATGCAACAAAAATTTTGCAGCCACTTACGGATATGGATATTATGAATTTGAAATATTACCATTTTACCAAGGGTAAATTTGCGGGCGTTGACAATGTTTTGGTAAGTGCTACCGGATATACGGGCTCAGGAGGGATAGAAATTTATTTTGAAGATAAAAATGATGACGCTGAAAAAATCTGGAACAGTATTTTTGAATTGGGTTCACCAGCAGGATTAAAGCCAATCGGACTCGCAGCCAGGGATACACTGAGATTAGAAATGGGATATTGTCTCTATGGCAATGACATCGACGATACTACTTCGCCACTTGAAGCCGGCCTTGGCTGGATTACTAAATTCACAAAGGATTTTGTTGCCAAAGACATTTTGGAAGACCTAAAGGCAGAAGGAGTCAACAAGAAACTTGTTGGTCTTGAAATGCTCGAAAAAGGTATTCCGCGTCACGATTATGAAATAAAAGACGGTGACGGGGCCAAAATTGGCAGAGTTACCAGCGGCACACAGTCTCCTTCTTTAAACAAGGCGGTATCAATGGGCTATGTTGACGCAGATTTTTCGAAGATTGGTACGCAGGTTTACATAAAAGTCAGGGATAAATTACTTACAGCTAAAGTGGTTAAAATACCCTTTGAGTAACAAAAATAATTACTTAGCATTCCGTTGAATGAAATCAGAAAAAAATAAATTGCCCAACCTATCTACTTCGCTCTCGCCTGCCTTACTACAATTGTATGATGTAAGTAGTAGTATTGTGGTGATAATAGATATTTTGCGGGCTACCTCCACAATTTCAACGGCACTTTTTAACGGCGCAAAAAGCATTATTCCTGTTGATACCGTTGCGGATTGTATAAAATTGGGGCGACAAATGGATGTAATTACTGCCGGGGAAAGGGACGGAAAAATAGCAGAAGGATTAAAATACGGAAATACACCACTTCAGTATACTGCAAATTTCATTAAAGGTAAAACGTTGGTTCTTACAACCACAAATGGCACAAGGCTTTTGCATATGGCCCTTTCCGAAGGTGCGAGAGGCATTATTACAGGTTCCTTTTGCAATCTTTCATCGGTTTGTGATTATCTGCTAAAACAAAATAAAAATGTAATTCTTGCCTGTGCCGCATGGAAAGACCGCGTAAACATTGAAGACACGTTATTTGCCGGCGCAGTTATAAGCCGAATCAAAGATCATTTCCAGCAAAATTGTGATGCCTCTCAAATTGCAGAAACCCTGTACCACCAGTCTGAAAATGATCTTTTTGGCTTCATGAAAGATAATAATGCTTCCCATTTTAATCGGCTAATGGGTTTTGGGCTTGAAGAGGACATTCGATTTTGCCTGACCGTTGACAACGCCAATATTCCGGTAGTTTACGAGGGGGGCAGATTAATTCCAGGCAAGCTTTGATTATTATAAGTGTGTAAAATATTTTCAAAACAACGCTTAAAAACTTCTACTGCCACTTAATTTTCTTTACTTTTGCAAATTGCCCTTTTTACAACGGTAATTTGCACGGAAAGTTCCGCTGCTAATTTGAAAACAGAACTTATATTGGCCCTTCCTCATTTAATTAAATATGTTTATAATTCCGGAACTGATGAAGTAATTCGCAGGGGGAAAAAGATACATTCATTAGGTTATGTAGAGTTGGTAGAACATGATGATTTAATGCATTCAGTTTCTTTTCGGGTTAAAGATGATAGTTATTCAACCTTTTACAAAGTTTTAGTTCAGAAATACGATGACCCAAAATTGCTTTCTGCAAGGTGCAGTTGCCCTTATAACCTGGGTGATATTTGTCGCCATGAGGCTGCTGCCTTATTTCAATTACAGGATCTACTTGACAGAAATTTGCTTACATCAAATGAAACTATAGCATTTGACCAAAAGCACACTGTGGTAAAAATTAGGTCTATAGATTTAAGAACCATTCGTGTATTAACCGGCCAGGAGAACTATGAAGAAGCTGAAGAAATTATAAAAAATAAAGTAGCTGTTAAGAGTGCTGTAAATGAAAAGGTGGAAGCCTCAGTTGAAACTGCCTCGGGTAAATTCAGAGTAATCATTCAAAAAAACGAAGAAAGAAATTTTGACACTTCCTGTGCATGTGACGAACGTGAGCACGCGTTATGCAAGCATAAAACTGCCTTATTTCTTCATCTTTTACAAAACTATGGTCCTTATTATTTTGATACAATTAGAAATTGGGATAAGGAAAAAAATAAATTGTTGGAACTATATGGATATAGTTTAAACGAAGAGTTATAAGGCAAATTTGAATTTATTTATAAAGAAGGGAAGCCATTTTTAAAAGTACTTGATTCTTCTATAAAAAGAGTCACACCAGGTACATTGAAACCTTCAACCGGTAACGAAACGCTAACCGAAACAGCTGTTGACCAAAAGCAGAAAAGAGCGGCAATCATTTTTAATGCTAATCATAAAGATTTTCCCTTTTTCACCATAGATATTGTTCAGGGGGAATATCATGACATTCAAGATAAATTTATCGGGCGTGTTGAAAAGCTCGACCTAAGTAAATTTATTAACACAGATTCTTTTTCTGAAAATGATAAACTTTTATTGCAGCAGGCCCGTAAACTTCAGCAGATAGAAATCAATAAATATTTAAACCGAAATTCCCCGTTTAGCGGCTTTTGGGAAAATATTATTCATCACGAAAATGAAGAGCTTCCGGAAGAGACGAAAATATTAATGGTTGAATTTCTTCACCCGAAGCTTAAAAAAATATTTGAAGAGACCAATATAACGATGTATTTGCCTAAGGGAAAAAATTTCAACACTGAAAATTTAAAGAAGGTTGTTACCTCCGTTGAAATACCGGTGATGCAGTTTAAAGTAACTGCGAAAGGCAATGAATACCAGTTAGAGAGTTCACTAGTAATCGAAGATAACGAATATAAATTGTCGGAGAACCAATGGGATAGTAGTTTATTGTATTTATACGATGGAGAGTTGTTTTTATGGCCGCGCGCTGAAGATGCCTTGGTGGCACAAAAATTTAAACTGGGCCTTAAAGTATCTAAAAATAATTGGCCATCCTTTCTAAAGGATGTTGTTATGCCACTTACAACTACGTATCATGTTTCGTTTGATAAATTATTGGTGAAGGAAACAAAAGACGGAGAACCGGAGATTAGTTTAATGTTGGTCGAAAAAGGAGATTATCTTTTATTTCAACCCCTTTATAATTACAAGGGTTTCAGCGTTAAAGCAGGCGATAAAGACACCATCATAGTACCGGAAGAAGATAAGGTGCTTATGGTCTACAGAAATAAGGAATCAGAACAGGAATTCCATGATAAACTGGCAGGGCT
>JBDTKB010000023.1:0-11430 GCA_039935555.1 Ginsengibacter sp.
AAAATAAAACTCCGGAGATCTTATTTTGGGTGGGTTGCGCGGGAAGTTTTGACCAGCGTGCGCAAAAAATTACCAGGGCCTTCGCTGCAATTCTTGATAAGGTAGGAATACAATATGCCATTCTCGGTAAAGAAGAGATGTGCACCGGTGATCCGGCCCGGCGTGCAGGAAATGAGTTTATGTTCCAGATGATGGCTTATCAAAATATTCAATTACTCAATGGGTACAATATTAAAAAAATAGTAACTGCCTGCCCTCATTGCTTTAATATCTTAAAAAATGAGTACCCGGTTTTGGGTGGAAATTATGAAGTGATACATCATTCTGTTTTTTTGCAGCAATTAATAAATGATGGAAAAATAAAGATGAAAGAAGATGGGGAATTTAAAGGAAAAAAAATCACGTATCATGATAGTTGCTATCTCGGACGGGCTAACAATATTTATGAAGCGCCAAGAAAAATTCTTGAAGCGTTAGATATAGAATTGGTGGAAATGAAACGATGCAAAAGTAATGGGTTGTGTTGCGGCGCAGGTGGTGCACAAATGTGGAAAGAGGAAGAAAAGGGAACGACAAGGATCAACTTTGAAAGAACGAAGGAAGCGCTTGAAACCGGCGCTGCTGTTATAGCTGCGGCCTGCCCATTTTGCAACACCATGTTGTCCGATGGTGTAAAGCAAAATGAAAAAGAAGAACAGGTAAGCGTGCTGGATATTGCGGAAATAATTGCTTCCAGCATGAACTGAAGAACTTAATCGGTGAAATGATAATGATTCTCTTAAATTATACGAATAAAAAAATGGTCATCCGGGTTTGTTAATTAAATAAAAAATTTATTCAGCAATAATATTCTTTCCCATCTTTGCTTAAAGCAATTTTACCAGGAAAACTTCTGCCGGGCGATTGCATATCAACAAATAATTAGTGACAACAATGAGTGAAGAAAAAAGTTTAAATTTTATTGAGGAGATCGTTGAAAGGGATTTAAGCAATGGAACTTATAAAAGTATTGTAACCCGCTTTCCGCCCGAGCCAAATGGTTATCTGCATATAGGACATGCAAAAAGTATTTGCCTGAATTTTGGGCTTGCGCAAAAGTATAACGGCCTTACTAATCTTCGTTTTGATGATACTAATCCTGTCACGGAAGAAACCGAATATGTTGACAGTATTAAGTATGATGTAAAATGGCTGGGATTTAATTGGGCCAATGAATTTTATACGAGTGATTATTTTGATGAATTATATGAGCTGGCTGTAAAACTTATAAAGGAGGGGCTTGCTTATGTTGATGATAGCAGCGCTGAAGAAATTGCCGCTCAAAAAGGTTCGCCAACGGAAACTGGCGTAGAAAGTGCATTTCGCAACAGAAGCATTGAAGAGAATCTGTTGCTTTTTGAGGAAATGAAAAACGGGAAGTTCAAGGATGGTGAAAAAGTTTTAAGGGCAAAGATCAGCATGTCTTATTTGAATATGCATATGCGTGACCCCATTATGTACCGCATCAAACACGCGCATCACCATCGTACGGGAGATAAATGGGTTATTTATCCAATGTACGACTTTGCACATGGACAAAGCGACAGTATTGAACATATTACACACAGCATTTGTACGCTCGAGTTTATCGCACATCGCCCGTTATACGATTGGTATATCGAAAACCTTGAAATTTTCCCTTCACATCAATATGAATTTGCCCGCCTCAACATGACTTATACGGTTATGAGTAAACGCAAATTACTACAGCTGGTAAATGAAAGATATGTTTCCGGATGGGACGATCCGAGGATGCCAACGATATCTGCGTTTAGGCGTAAGGGTTATACTGCCTCCAGCATTAGAACTTTTTGTGATAAAATAGGTGTGGCAAAAAGAGACAACCTGATAGAAATTGGATTGTTGGAATTTTGTCTAAGAGAAGAATTGAATTCCAGCGCTCCAAGAGTTATGGCGGTGTTACATCCCGTAAAATTAATTATTGATAATTATGATGATCAAAATACTGAAGAATTAGTTACTGAAAATTTACCTAATGATCCTGCCAACACACGGACGGTTTCTTTCTCAAAAGAATTATGGATTGAAAGGGAAGATTTCATGGAAGAACCAGTGAAGAAATGGTTTAGGTTAGCACCAGGTACTATGGTAAGGCTTAAAAGTGCATATATTATCCAATGCGACAGTTTTGTAAAAGATAGCGAAGGAGCGGTCACTGCAATACACTGTACTTATTTTCCTGAAAGCAAAAGCGGCCACGATACGAGTGGGCTTAAAGTAAAAGGTACTATTCACTGGCTAAGCGCCCGACATGCAGCACAGTCAGAAGTACGATTGTATGAACATTTGTTTATGGTAGAAAACCCGGCAATGGAAGAGGGCGACTTTAAAGACTTTATTAATCCTCACTCTCTCGAAATAATTCCGAAGGCCTTTATTGAGCCTCAGCTTGCTGAGTCTAAAGTTGGCGATACTTTCCAGTTTATCCGTAATGGATATTTTTGTGTAGATAAAGATTCACAGCCTGGTAAATTAGTTTTCAACCGTACGGTTACATTAAAAGATAGTTTTAAAATTGGTACTGTATAATTTCTATAATTATGAAAAAGCCCGATGATTTGATGTTGCAACTTGAAGAGCCATACGGGCTTTCTGAGAGTAATATTAATTTATTTATGAAAAATGGTTTTGTAAAATTAAAAAATGTATTGTCCCCGGAAGTCGTCGCCTATTTTAACGAAACCATTTCCGATGAAGTACGAAGATTAAATACACAACATTTACCTATAGAAGAACGGGATACTTATGGCAAAGCTTTTTTGCAAATTATGAATATCTGGACCAAGTCAAACGAGGTTAAGGATATTGTTTTTAGTAAACGGCTTGCGAAAATTGCGGCAGAATTATTGAGCGTTGATGGAGTGCGTTTGTATCATGACCAGGCATTATTTAAAGAACCTGGGGGAGGTATCACACCCTGGCATGCTGACCAATATTATTGGCCTTTGGATAGCGACGCTACGGTAACGGTTTGGGTTCCGTTGCAGGCTGTTCCCCTGGAAATGGGGCCGCTGGAATTTAGCGCACAAAGTTTTAAACTCACTACGGGCAGAGATAAAGAAATTAGCGATGAAAGTCAACAATTGTTAAGAGCGTCTTTGGAAAAAGAGGGCTATGAACATGTAAGTGAAGCATTTGACATTGGTGAAGTTAGTTTTCACAAAGGATGGCTCTTTCATCGTGCAGGCGCAAATAATACTGATAAGATGCGAGGCGTGATGACAATTATTTACATGGATAAAAATATGAAATTGAAACGGCCGGAAAATAAAAATCAGCTTGCTGATTGGAATACATGGTGCCCCGATGCAGAGGTAGGGCAATTGATCGATACCCCTATAAACCCTATATTGTACGAAATTGATTGAATGGATAATACTCGGGTATAAAATAAAAGCGAGATTGCTGTTTTATATTTTTTTTTGCAATTTTAAGTATCGTTTGTGACGCAATCAATCTGCTTTGTAGTTCATATTTTTTTTAAAATCTTTTCTACCGCGTGCCTGTAACTTCTGCTAACTGGCAATTCATATTTCCCTATTTGAACATATTCATGGTTAAATGAATCAATTTTATTTTTTGCAATTATAAATGAACGGTGAATACGCATAAACGTTGATGGAAGATTTTCTTCAAGGATAGAAATGGAGTATTTCGTTACAATAGTTTTATCCTTTGTCACCACTTTTATATAATTTTTAAGGCTTTCAATAAATAATAAATCAGCCAGGTCTACTTTAATATTTTTTCTATCCGCTCTTAGGTAAATAAAATTATTTTCATTTGTTTTTTCGGGAATATCGCCAAATAGATTTTTTTCCCCGGTATTCAAATTCAATTTCATCACCTTATTAACTGCTTTAAGAAATCTTTCAAACGAAATTGGTTTTAATAAATAATCTACAGCATCAAGGTCAAAACCTTCTACGGCAAATTTTCTAAAGGCCGTTGTGAATATTACTTTAGGAGGGTTGGAAAGTGTTCTCATAAAATCTGTACCGAATATATGTGGCATTCGAATATCAAGAAATAAAAGATCAATAGAATTATTTTGAAGTAACGCAAGAGCGTCAACGGCATTGGCACATGTGCCTGCGAGGTTTAGAATCGGGATAGATTCAATATATTTTTTTATCAGTTGCAATGCCGGTGGTTCGTCATCTACGGCAATGCAGGAAATCAAGCTGTTGTTTGGCATTACAGGATCTTTAAAAAAATCAAATTAAACTGTCAATTTATTTATTTCATGGTCCAGAGGTATTTGCATATTTACTGTAAAAGTATTTGCTGTTGTTTCTATTTGCAAGTAATGTTTTTCAGCATGTAAAAGATTGAGCCTTTTTTTCACATTACTTAACCCAATTCCTCCTTTTTTATTCCCAATTTCATTTGCAGGTTTACTGTTTGTTAAAGTGAAATGCAGCATATCTTCATCTGTCTGTATAAAGAGTTTTATCCAGGGGCTTCTTAGCATTTTGCTGGTTCCGTGTTTAAAACTATTTTCAATAAAAGGTATCATTAATAATGGCGCAATCATTTTATTTGTGTAATCGCCTGTCAATTTTATTTCGATATCAAGATCTTCATAACGTACTTTTTCTAAATCAAAATAGTCGTTGATCATGCTTAATTCTTTTCCTAAAGGCACAACCGGTTGATCGCATTCCGTAATCATATATTGAAGTATTTTTTCTAATTTGTTTACAAGGCCTTGTGCTTTGTTCGTATTTGTAAGTATAAAAAAATAAATATTGTTTAGTGTATTAAACAAAAAATGCGGATGTACCTGTGCCTTTAATAATTTCAGTTCGGCATTGGCATTTTCTCTTATTAAAATGTCTTTTTCCCTCTCTTTAAGAGACCATGTTTTAAGCATTTTAATCATTATAAATACCAGCGGTATAGGTGCGGAGCGGCTTATAAAAGATACAATGCCTAACCATGTGGATGAAAAATCAAATCGGTTATAAGTAAGCAGTGCAACTAAATAAAGTTCTGCAATGCAACAAAGAATAAGGATGCAAATAAATGCCAGATATTTTTTTTTCAAAAAAAATACCGGAATTAACCAATATACTATCACGTAACATGCTATTATTCCTATTGGAGAAATATATAATAGTTTTAGAGCTCTTACTTTTAAGGTTAGCCAAAAAGTATTTTGCACGTTACTATTATTATATAAAAAAAGCACTACCTCATATATGTACCAGAACACCCAAAAAGTTACATGCCGCAAAATGCGGATGAGGGTTTTGTTGGAAAATATAAAATTATATATGCGCATCGGCATACCCAGTTGCGGATATTTCTTCTATTTTATTTGATGAGAAATTATCCAATAATAAAAGAGACATTGTAATTATAAATTTGCCTTCTTCTACTTCTGAAATTTCCAATTTGTAATTGCTCTTGTAAAAGGTTTCAAGCCTGTTTATGAATAGGTCTATTATCCCCATATACTTATCCCTGGCCGCGCCGGCATCTACAGGTTGAATGTAAATCTTACAATAAAGGATATTGTTTTCTGTATGTATTTTCACATGAATGTGGTGTAATTCTTGGTGCGTGTTATCATGAGCTGCAATAACGCAATTCTGTATCAGGGATAACAATATGAATGAAGGAATATATTTTTTACTGCCCTCGTTAGTAATATTATCAGTAAGCTTAACTTTTGTTTCGTTCATCATTTTTTCAAGTTCAACAAATTCATGTATAACGAACAACTCTCTTTCAATAGGGACAAACTCATCATTACACTCGTAAAGCATATAACTTAAGAGCTCTGAAAATTTTAATAAAATTTCAGCGGCGAGGTTTTTATCAGAAGCAATTTTATAATAAAGAGCCTGAAGTGTTTCAAACAAAAAAGCGGGTTGAATGCGTGCCTTCAGCAATTTAAGCTCGCTGTTAATTTTTTGCCTGGCAAGAATACGGTTTTGAATTTGCTGCTGATACCAATGTTTTGTGAATTTAACACCGAGTGCAACAAGCGCCATAAAGCTGGCTATATTAATACCATTGTTACCTATGATGTTTATTTCTTCCCGAAGATCAACAGTATTGCAATCCGGGCACATGTATGGCCGCATAATAACGTAAAAGAATAATGCCGAAATACAATTAAAGATGATTAAACCAGCTATACCGGTTATAAATATGGCGTATCTTTTTTTTTGCAAAAAAGGAAATAATAAGTATATAGAAATATAAACTGAAAAAATACAGACCGGTAAAACGGAACACAAAAAAAAGAGCGCAGGCTCGTAAGATTGATAAAGAAAAAAATCAGCTACACCCTTCATTCGTGTAGCAACTACAATAGTTTGCAGCGAAAAAGCGACCCAAAACGCCATATGCCTCGCCAGCCTAAATTTGAGCCTATTAGAAAATATAAATTTGTATGCTGTCAAATAAATTATTTCTTATAAAGATAATTAGCAATGCAAGTATTATAAAGTCTTTTCAACAGAAAGTTGCTATTCGGATATGGATGGTATTCATCACCTGAAATGTGCAGCCTGTCGTTGATGAATGAAAAGTATAGATGTAATGCAGTTGTTGGGAGAAATGATGAAAAAAGTTTGTAGATGACTTATAATTTAGAAGAATAAAATAACAGCAACTGAAGTACCCTGAATTGCTTTTATAAATTTACAAGTATTGCCTCTTAAAAGACTGCCTGTGAAATTCCTACCTCTGATTAAAAACATACTAATTTTTTATAGTATTTAATATTAATCAAATTCATCTAATCCTTCACACTCTCTATTTAATTAAAAAGAGAATAATTTCTATCTATAGATTTCTAAACAAAAAATGTATGAAAACTTTACTTAACGAAAAATTTATGATTGCTCTTGCTGCTATTTTATTGTGTATGACATCAATAAAAGCACAAATACCAGATAAGCTAAAAGATTTACCGGCTTTTAAATGGCGTGCCTCAATACTTTCATCATTACGCAAACCGCATGAACACGGCATATTGAACGACATGCGATGCAGTGATAATGCACCATGTTTAAAAGCTCAAACCACTTTAGGCGGTAGTAATTATGACCAGGGAAGCAAAATGATTGAGACAAGAGATGGCGGTTTTATTGTATGCGGCCTTACATTTTCTAATGATGGTGATTTTAAAACAAAAGATACAATTAATGGAGATGCTTACCTTGCTAAGTACAACAAGCATGGAAAACTTGAATGGACTAAAACTTACGGTGGTACCGGCAATGATGTTTTTAATGATATAGTGCAAACCTATGATGGTGGATATGCCGTGGTTGGTCAAACAACTTCTAATGACGGCGATGTAAGCGGCAATCATGGTGGAAATGATGTATGGCTTGCAGAACTGAATGCCTCAGGCAATATTAAATGGCAAAAATGTTATGGAGGAACCGGAGATGAGTTTGGCAATGCCATTGTAAAAACATCATATGGTGGCTATGCTATTGCCACTTTTACCAGTTCGCATGATGGTGATGTAAGTGGCAATCATAATACCGATGGCAATTTTGACGGATGGTTTATACAGGTTGCACCAAAAGGGAAACTGTTATATCAGCATTGCTATGGGGGAAGTGATTTTGATGGGTTCTTTGCAATGGTCCCATCAGATTTTGGAAGTTTTATTTTAGAAGGCGGTACGCAATCAAATGACGGAGATGTAACCGGTGATCATGGAAATTTTGATGCATGGGTGGTTAAAGTAAATGCCTTTGGAAAAATACTTTGGCAGAAAGCAGTAGGTGGCAGTGGTATGGATGATGTCGGTTCTAATGAAATTGCAAAAACTGCAGACGGTAATGTAGTAATAAACGGATACACCGATTCTCATGACGGAGATTTCATAATACAAAATGATACGGTAGCTTCATATGTTGCTAAATTAAACTCGGCAAATGGCAATCTTATGTGGAGTAGAACTTATAACAACCCAACCTACAGAGCAGGTTTTGGAATATTTGCAACAAGAGATGGAGGATCTGTTGAGGCAGGTTTTGTGGGGCCAAATGGCTTTGATAATCCTACGCACGATGCTTTGATTTCAAAGTTTGATAAAAATGGAAAAGAAGAATGGTATAAAAGAATAGGCGGAAGTGATTTTGACGGCGCAGTAATGGGCTATGAAACCTGGAATGGTGATTTAAATATATTATGCCAAACAGCATCAACAGATGGTGATGTAAAAAACAACCATGGTATTATTGATGAATGGATTGTAAAACTCGGCCGTTGCGGAGAAAGAGATGAAGATGAAAATTCAATCAGCGATAACGGGGCTGTATCACTAACACAAAATGATTTAGCTATCGATAATCGGGCCTTAAAATTATATCCTAATCCTGCAAAGGATGTATTAAGAATAGAAGGCTTAAACACATCATCTAAAACAACACTTTCCTTATTTAATGCTTTAGGAAAGCTGATGCAGCAATCAACTGCAACAGGAAAAACTTATACGTTCAACTTACAAAATTTAGCGGTGGGCAGTTATTATATAAAAATAGCATCAGACAAGACTACCGCAACACTGAAGTTTGTAAAACAATAATTTTTCAGCCTTGCCCCTTTTCTCAGGATTAATAAGGGGCAGGCTTTTAAATAAGACCACTGAATGCATCTTCTAATTACTAAGTGAGAATTAACGCTGGCTCGATGGTCATTTTGTTTGGATAAAATTAGGTTACTTATCATCTATCTACACCTATAACCTTAGGAAACGATTGCTTCAACCCTCTTATCAAATGCCTGTACTTTATACAATATTTATTTTTTAACCAAAAAACAAGGAGGATAATTATGAAACAAAAATTTCTATTGCTTTTCGCTATTATTGGAGGATTCACGTTTTTCTTCACAAGTTGCAAAAAGGATCATGCACCTGATTGTGAAGGAAATAACAAAGTGATTACAGTTACTTCTAAAGTCATCGCAACGGGATTAAATAATCCGAGGGGATTAAAGTTCGGCCCTGATAATAATTTGTATGTTGCAGAAGGTGGTATTGGCGGCACCAATTCATCCTTTGGACAATGTACGCAGATTCCATCGACAGGACCAGGTCCTTCTACAGGAAGCAATACGGGTAGCCGTATTTCAAAAATTGATTGGCAAGGTGTTCGTACAACTGTTGCTGATAATCTTCCTTCAAGTCAAACAAGTGTTGCAACTGGTAGCGGAGTTACCGGCATGGCCGATGTTGCTTTTATAGGCAACACTTTATACGGCTTGATAGGGGGAGCTGGTTGTTCGCACGGTGTACCGGATATCCCCAATGGAATTATTAAAGCAAACCACAACGGAACCTGGTCGTTAGTTGCAAATTACAGTAGATTTATTATAGCCCATCCCGGGGTAAATTTTGACCCCGAAGACTACACACCTGATGGCAACCCTTTTAGTATGGTTGTTGTTAACGATAATTTTTATGTTATTGAGCCAAACACCGGTGTTTTGGATAAAATTTCGCTCAACGGAACTGTTCAGAGAGTTGTTGATCTATCGGCAACTTTGGGACATATAGTTCCAACCGCCGTGACATATCATAATGGTAATTTCTATGTAGGCAACCTCGGTACTTTTCCAATTATGGGCAAATCAAACATTTATAAAATTTCTCCCAACGGGAAAATTGAGGTTTACGCATCAGGCTTTTCCGCAATTCTATCCATAACGTTTGACGACCGCAATAATTTATATGTCCTGGAAAATACAGTTGGCAAACCGGGGCCTACTCCCGGATTCGGGGACGTTGTAAAACTTGATCCCGGAGGTAACAGGCAGACTGTCATTTCCGACCTCAATTTGCCAACAGCAATGACTTTTGGCCCTGATGGAAAATTGTATATTTCCAATTGGGGTATTGGTCCCCGGGGAATGGGTCAGATTCTTCAGGTTACGTTTAAATGCGAATATGTAGGAGCAGACACCTACAATAAGTAAAAGCCTGAAGTCAAAATAGTAATATCGAGTGTAGTTTAAAGTCCCGTACTTACGGGGCTTTTTTGTTTCTAAATATTGCCCTTCATTTAAACTTGTTATAATCTGTATTTATTTTTTCAGAAAACATTTTATTCATCGCCTCATTTGCGCGTTTAAATAAAATAATTAGCGTACCTCTTTCTCTTGAATAGATATTAGTTACGCTGTCTTTAACTACTGCAGATGAAAAATCTTTTACAAACGGGTGCTTCATTTCTTCCTGGTCATCGGTAATTAATAATAAATTATCAAGATGAATATTTCGTGGCATCCAATATAAAAAACTTCCATTATCGCTATAAACTTCAGGTAAGCCATACTTATAACGATAATAATTTACAGCGCCCGCTTCGCCATAATTGTCGCAGAATAAAAACGTGTGTGCCTTCCCGTTACTATCTAAACTATTGTAGGCCTTTGCCATCTTTTGTGTCATCTCTTCCCAAGCAAGCATATCTGCAAAATCCTGTGGGAGCGGATGGTTTTGGAGATCTTCCCATTTAAGTGCTCCGGTTTTTACAATGCCCATCTTTTGATAGAGCGCGGCCAGCTCCGTTGGTTTAGCTACAGGTAGCGAAATTGGTATAAAGATAAGTCCCAATAATACCGGGATTAAAACAAGGGAATATCTCCAAAACCTGGAACGCTTTTCAGAAAACTTTTCCAGGTGAAAAGCGCCAAATGCGAAAAGCATCGGGTAAATTCCGAGAGCATAATAATTTTTGCCATGGAACGCGATAAGTAAAACCAGCACAAAAATAAATGCCCACGCAAATGCCCGGTAATTTTTCCCTTTAGAAGAAAATGTCGCAAAAAATAAACCGGCGATCCATATAAAAACACAGGGCAGGTTCATTAATAATTGATCTTTTAAAAAATCACCAGGACTTATATATTGAAGTTGCGTTCGTTGTAGTTCCTTCATATGAACCATTACAGGAAAATGATGGTTATATTCCCATAAAATGGTTGGCATAAAAATCAACAGCGCCAGGATGCCGGCAAAATACAAGTGTTTATTTAAGAATATTTTTCTTTGAGAAGTAAGCAGAACACCTGCTAAAATACTTACCAGGAAAAATGCTACGGAATACTTTGTCGTCATGCCGAGTCCTGCACTAATACCAAAAACATACAGGTAATTATTTTTTTCTGTTTGAATATAACGGGTAAGGCTATACGCCATCATTGTCCAGAAGAAAACTTCGGGTGGGTTGGGCTGAAATAAAAAAAACAAGCGGAGGTAAACACCGAAGACGAAAGGAAGAAACGCTAAAAAAATAGCAAAGGCTTTTCCCCCAAGTGACTGGATAATTTTTGCTGTTACAATAAATGTAAGAACGCCAAAAAGATCCGGCCAGAATTTTATCCAAAAAA
>JBDTKB010000024.1:0-7165 GCA_039935555.1 Ginsengibacter sp.
CGCAAAACTCAAATTGAATGAGCGTTTTAATAAAGGATAAATAGAAGGAATTAAAGATTGAATTGCATCATTTAATAAATGCGAAAAACTTATAAAAAGTAAGACAGGATAAATGGTGCCTTCGGCAACTTTTGCAGCAGTCCGCGTTTTTTGCATTCCCGGAGTATTCATATTTCTTAGTCGGCGATTTAAATAAAAGACGAGCGATTTCTTTTTGAAGAAAAGAAAATTATAAAGATGTGACACCTTCCACCAAGATCATATTTGTGGTAGCAGAATTTTGCCTGATCGTTTTTGCCGGAGCATATTCGGATGAGTTCCACCAGGACTTAGCTCGCTCTGAGTCGGGAAATTCCAAGACTACGATGCGTCCGAAATTCCAATCACCTTCAAGCGTTTCCGTTTTTCCACCGCGAACAATAAATTTTCCGCTATAAGGAATCATAGAAGCAGGCGTGAGTTTTTTATAAGCTTCGTATTCAACAGGGTCATTGATTTGAACATCAACAATTATATATGCAGCCATAAAATGCTTTGAAAATTGGGTTTATTATTTTGTTCATGCAATTTAATAACGAATCAATTATTATACAACTCTCTTTAGTATTTGAAATAGTGCTACAACCCGGAGAAATAGTCATAGCCACGCTCATACCAGTAATCAGGAGGCTTTTCATTACTGAAATAAATAGTACCGATTCTTTTGAGATGTTTAATGCCATATTTAACGGGGATGATTAAACGCAGCGGATAACCCTGGTTCATAGGCAATGGCTTACCATTCATTTCATAACATAGCAACGTTTGAGGATGCATAATACTTCGCATATCTATGCCAACATAATATTTTTTATTAGGCGTTAAAAGGCCAACATAATTCATTTGCGTTTGTGCGTTGAGGTTATACTTTGTCATAAAATCACTAAACTTAGCTCCGGCCCAATGCGTAACCTGGCTCCAACCTTCTATACATTTAAAATCAAAAATAATATCGGTTTTTGGTAAAGATTTTATATCATCCATTGTTAAAAACAAAGTATCCCCGGGATTTCTTACCACCTGTAGTTTCCAGGTAGCAGTATCAAAATCATTTTCCATCCCTGCGTCTCCATTAACTCTTACGTGTGGAACAGCAGCAGAAAGCGGGTATGTTTTTGCAAGGTGATCATCGCTTAAGAAATTCGAAAAAAAGGTGCCATTAAAATTTAGTCCTTTTCTCAAAGTGCCCGGCGTCCCCGCTATTTTAGGTTGCTGGTGAAGTCTATTCCACGCTAAGAGCGCAGCAACCAACAATACAATAAAAATAGAAAAAGAAATGAGCGTTCTCTTTCTTAACTTTTTTTCTGAGATTATTATTTCTTCTTTATAATTCATTTGTCTTGGCTTTCAGTATTTTCTTTGGGCGGTACGGGAATAATTTCGTCATTGGAAATGACGTCACTTTTTTCGGAATAATTGACCGCTGTAATTGCGGGTGGCAAAGGTTTTTCTTCATTTAAGATTTCAACATCTTCATGATTTTCTTCGCTTTTTTTCTGCCTTTCAAATGGCTCTTTATTTTCTACAATTGGTTGGCTGCGAAACGCTGCGCTACTAACACCAATTGGCGCCGCAATCATTTCTTTATTATCGGTAAGAACGTCCAGGCCCGTAACCATGCCTCTAAAATTGTTCCACCCGGCAAGAATTACCTGTACGATATGGACTACAAAAAATAAAGTAAATAATATAGTTAAGATAAAATGCTCGGCTCGCGCCCATTCATATCCGCCCAAAATATTACATAATGTTTGAAACTGAATGGGTTTGTAAATTGAGAGCCCCGTTAATACCGATCCAACTCCCATGATGATCACGCCGGTATAAGCGATCCTTTGCGCAGCATTATATTTTTTTTGTGGGGGAACAGATTTTCTTATATGCAAATCATGCAATACAACAAGAAAGGATTCTTTTAAAGACTTTCTGTTTGGAACTATTAACCGCCATTCTCCTGAAAATATAAGATACAACACATAAACAAATCCATTCAATGCAAAAAACCACATGAAAACAAAATGAATGCTCATGCCTTCTGCCAGGCGAAATGGAATATGCAATGCTTTGTAAAAAGAAGTAGGAAAAAATTTCAAGACGGTTTTATCCCCCCAGCCAAGGCGGTAGACATCGCTGGCCCAATAAATCAACAGGCCGCTCCATATCATTATCGCAAGCACCGGAAAGTTTATCCAATGAAACCAGCGAATTGCGAGCGGATGCTTTTTAATAACTTTTTTCATTACGCCAAATTAGGAAGTTTCGGTGTGTTATTGGCCAGCTTTCTTTACATGAAAGTAAATATTTTTTTAAAATTATTCAACCAACCTCCTCGATCTGTTGTTAATAATCCGTGTTCAAATCAATAAATTTTATCAAATCAATTTTACTATTTTCTAAAGAATTTCAGTTTATAGTACCTTTGGTTTTTCGATTATTCTGCCGATGAAATTGATTAAGCCACATAAATTTATTAATAAACAACGTTGCATTTATGGGTGTATGGAAACAAGTAGCTGAATATCTTTGGCTCAGAAAAAAGGATCCGAATACTCCACATACCAAGTGGATAGGCTATATGCACGGTATGAACCGTTTATCAATTCTTCTCTTTTTAGTAGCCATCATTATTATGATTATCCGACTTCTGCGGGGATAATGTTAGGTTTGCGCAAAAAATCTTAAGAGCTTATTGGTGGTTTTAGCTAAAGCATTAAATTCTATACAATGATTGATGAGGACATACAGGATGATGCGGAAGAATTGTTTGAACGCCTCTCGATAATTTGTGCAAAGGGGCAGGAGCCGCTTCGTATTGACAAATTTTTAATGAACCGTATTGAAGGCGCCACAAGAAATAAAGTACAGCAGGCCATAGAAGCTGAAAGGGTAATTGTAAATGAACATCCTGTAAAATCAAACTATAAGGTAAAGCCCGATGATAAAATTGTGGTGTATGATACTTATTTGCGGGACTCCACAGAAATTGTTCCCGAAAATATTCCTTTTGAAATAGTGTATGAAGATGATGACGTAATGGTAGTAAATAAGGAAGCGGGGATGGTGGTTCATCCCGGCAGTGGAAACCCGGGAGGTACGCTTGTTAATGCGGTAGCATTTTATTTAAAACAACAAAATCCTGATATTGATGAAACAGATCTTGCTCGCTTTGGCCTCGTTCACCGCATAGATAAAAATACCACGGGCCTTTTGGTTATGGCAAAAACCCCTAAGGCAATGACGGATCTCGCGAAACAATTTTTTGATCACACAGTACACCGCAGGTATGTCGCTTTGGTTTGGGGCGACTTTGAAGAAACGGAAGGAATTATAAATTCGCATGTGGGACGTCACCAACGATTTAGAAAATTATTTACTACGTACCCGGAAGGCGAGCATGGCAAAGAAGCGATTACCCATTATAAAGTGTTGGAAAAATTTAATTATGTAACATTGGTAGAATGCAGGCTGGAAACGGGTCGAACGCACCAGATACGTGTGCACATGCAATCTATTGGCCATCCACTTTTTAATGACGATACTTACGGTGGCGATAGAATTGTAAAGGGAACTGTCTTTACCAAATACAAACAATTTGTTGAAAATTGTTTTGAGCTGTGTCCGCGCCATGCGCTTCATGCACAACAACTGGGCTTTATACATCCGGCTACCAAAAAGCCAATGCATTTTGAAAGTGAATTGCCGGAAGATATGAAAGCAGTAATTGAAAAATGGAGAAGATATAGTTTAAGCAGGAATTAATTTTCGGTTTTTTTATTCTAAAAATCTATCGCAATTCTTTTTTCTTATTCATACTAACGGGAATGGTTAAATGATAATAAAAGGCTTCTATTTAAGTTTAGCTGATAATAATATTATCTTACAAAATCAAACAACGTGGCGGTAAAAACACCGTGCTCTCTTTTTTTAAAAATTGCTTTCCAATTCCCATTGTATCGAAGCACTGCAGGTACAAGCAAATCACCAACCTTTGTCATTTGTACGTCCATGCGAACATCAAAATCAAAAACGCCGGCATCGTAGCTTAGTGAGTAATTGCGCGCAACTATTTCAAAGGTTTTTTCATTGAACCATGTTGTCATTTCATTGATTACAACGCCGCTTCTTTTATCGTCTTTTACTTTTACTGTAAAAACGTAACAACTGTTTTTATTATAATTGCGAAGGTCAATGCTCATGTCGTATTTATCAGCCATGGATTCATCAAAAATTTCTGTTTTTCCGCTGATAAAAGGAAGGCCGCTAATTTTTTTTCCGGGGTTGAAGAACAACATTTTCAATTGCTGTTTATGCTTTTCCATTCCGCTCAATCCTGCTGTTGAAAATTCGCGCCCCTTTACAATATTATCTTCGCCGCACACGCTGTCTTTGGTAAAAAAAAGCCCTGCATACATCTCTGCCGTATAATAGTTGAAATTTCCCGCTGCATCATACATGTCGCCGGTAGTTTGTTGTTGCAGTACTTCCATTTTTCTGCAATTGCCTGTGCGCAGCTGCCTCGTCTTGCTTTTTAAGGATGCTTCCGTTTTGCCATCTTTATCGAGCATTCGAATGTCATTTATGGAAGTATATCCAATGATGTGCAGATTACGAAATGCTTTATAAAATGTCGTATCCTTTTTAACCCGTTCTATAAATGCCGCTACGTCTAATTTATTGTTTACAACAATTTCTGATAAAGTAATATAGTTGCCTTCCACTTTTAATGTGCTGTCCTTTTTTACCTGGGCTATCGATAAAAATGACCATTGCAACAAAAAAATTATTGCAAAAACTTTTTTAAACATGGTTGAAATTAATGATAAAAGGTTTCCAGGGTTGCATCAATATTATTTACCAAAAGACATCCGGTAGTCTACCGAAACTTTCCCCTTAGTAATATCTGAAAGCTTGCGCTTGAGCAGACTTTTCTTTAGTGGTTTTAAATAATCAATAAAAAGCTTGCCTTCTATATGATCATATTCATGAAGAATAACGCGGGCGGTAACACCGTTAAAAGTGCTGGTATGCGATGTAAAATTTTCATCCTGGTAGCTGATATTTATTTCTTCCTTCCTTAAAATATCTTCCCTGATTTTAGGAATACTGAGGCAGCCTTCATTATACAGCCAGTCGTTACCGTTAATGCTGTTTATTTTGGCATTAATAAAAACACCTTTGAAACCTTCATCACCTGGAAAATCCTTTTTTTCATCTTCCTCAAAATTTTCAATTATCTGGATGCTGTCCATAACAAAAAGGCGGATATCCGCGTTTATTTGCGGTGCAGCAAGGCCAACACCACGGCTGTTATACATGGTTTCCCACATATCTTCAATCAATTTTGCAAGGCCTGTATATTCAGGGGAAATTATTTTGCCCACCTTTCTTAAAACCGGGTTTCCATAAGCTACTATCGGTAAAACCATGTATGCTGCTTGTTGTATTAATTAATTAAGTATTACGGCAAATTTAAACTTTTCAAGAGGAAAAGGAATATTGATTTACACTAATTTATTAAGAAAATGCCGAATAATAATCTCTATAAACTTACGGGGAAATGCTTTGCATATACTCTTGTAACATGATGGTTGCTGCAATCTCATCAACGGTTCTTTTATTTCTGCGGTCTTTCTTTTTCATACCCATTTCAAGCATTGCCTGCCTTGCCATTTTTGAAGTATATCTCTCATCGACTGTTTTTAAAGGCATATTTGGAAACTCTTTTTGCAATTTTAAGATCACCGCTTTTACAAGTGGCGTGGCATGAGTATCGGAGTTATCTAAATTTTTTGGTTCGCCGATAACTATTAATTCCACCTTCTCCTGCGTAAAATATTTTTTTAAAAATGATAAAAGCTCGGTTGAATTTATCGTTGTTAAACCAGTCGCTATAATTTGTAACGGGTCTGTAACGGCTATGCCTGTACGCTTTAATCCATAATCAATGCAAAGTATTCTTGCCATAAAGCAACAGCAATTAAAAATAAAATTTATAGAAAATGTCAATTAAAACGAAAACGGAAAATACCACTGATGCGATACCGTTAGACGTGAAAAAAGCCCTGTTCACTTTGCTCAACTCTTTTGGTTTTACCAACGTATGTTGATAAATAAGAAAGTAGGCGAATATAGCGGCACCTATCCAGTAGAACCACGTGAAGTTGCCCAAAATACCTGCAGCAAAAATAGATGTAAAGGATAAAAAATGGAGATATTCGCTTACATGAAGCGCTTTTTTAATTCCGAGCCACGTAGGAATTGAACGCAGGTTATAAGCCTTATCAAATTCCTCATCCTGCAAGGCATAAATAATATCAAAGCCGCTTACCCAACAAATAACTGCCAGTGAAAATAAAACGGGCACTAACGCAAATTTACCCGTTACAGCAATATAAGCGCCAATAGGAGCGAGGCTCAAACCCAGTCCCAGTACAAGGTGGCATAAAGAGGTAAACCTTTTAGTGAAACTATAAAAGAGGATCACGAACAGCGCAACCGGTGCCAATACAAGGCATACAGCATTGATAAAATAAGTTGTAGCAAGAAAAGCAAAACAACTTATTACAACAAATACCAGGGCGTTTCTTTTGCTAATGATTCCTGCCGGTATTTCCCTGATCGCCGTTCTTGGATTTATGGCGTCAAAGCCTGCATCAAGCCAGCGGTTAAAAGCCATTGCCGCACTACGGGCAAACACCATGCACAGCAACACCAGTATTAATAATTCCCACCACGGTTTTAATGTTTGGAAATGCATGGCCCTAAGCCCGAGAAAAAACCCGATCAGTGCAAAAGGCATTGCAAAAATTGTGTGTGCAAAGGTTACAAGCGATAAATATTTCTTAACAGAATTCACCATACTTAATTAGATAATTTTAAACAGCGGGTAACGATTTTATTTTTACCGCCTCCCACAAAACAATTCCTGCAGCCACCGATATATTTAGCGAATGTTTCATTCCAAATTGTGGAATTTCAATACAACCATCACATAGAGAAATTGTTTGTTGATCAACACCGGAAACTTCATTGCCAAAAATGAAAGCAATTTTGTCCGGGTCAAGCTCTGCAAGTTTTTCAAGGGAAATACTATCAGCAACTTGTTCAACAGCAAAAATTTTGTATT
>JBDTKB010000025.1:0-3340 GCA_039935555.1 Ginsengibacter sp.
AACCATGTGTAATATCGGCTTATCAAAGGCAACTTTTGCCGAAGTAAAACCAGTCGATCCGGTAGAAATTAAATGTATCGGAAAAAATAAAAGTAATCCTGTTTTTCAATTGAAACTGAATAATAAAGATGCGGAACAGTATTTTATCACTATAAAAGATGAACACTGTAAAGTTCTTTTTTCAGAAAAAATTAAGGGAGTAAATCTTACCAGGAAATATCAACTTGATATGGATGAAGCTTCTTCAAACGCTCAACAATTTGGCTTAAGAATAGAGGTTACCTCAGCAAAAACAAGTAAAACTGAAACCTACAACTTAAGGTCAAAACCAACGGAAACTGAAAATATCGTCGCAGCAAAATTATAAACCCGACCCAAAATTAAATCCCTATTAAAACGTCACTAAGACTTGCCGGTCATGAACTGGCAGGTCTTTTATTTTTTATCCTTCCGGCTAAAAAAAGAGACCAAGAACGTATTGAAAAAAAAATTTGCCCAATGAGTTATAATAACTATTTTCACACTCTCAAAAAAAACAGGCCTTCCTGTAGAAACAGGCCGGCCCTTACGATTGCTTGATATGAGAATCTTTAATTGTTTATGTTGTGCTGATTCACAGCTTACGATAAGAAGGAATTTAAGCAATTACCTTCCTCAAAATTTGCCCGATTTTTTAATAATTCTTTTGTAAAACAAAATTACAGAGTGCCGGCAATTTAAACCAATCAACTTATAAGCCGAAATATTATGGCTGAGTAGATTAATTTTTTTAAAACCATTTACTGTATTACGTTTCAGGATAAATTTTTAATGATGCCCAACCTTTTTCCCGATACATTATTTCAATTAGTTCATTCACTGGAAAAGTCTGAAAAGAGACATTTCAAACTATATATTAAAAGAAGTTCTGCTAAAGAAGACCTTAAAATAATTCGCTTATTCGACGCGTTAGACAGGCTTTCTGAGTATGATGAAAAGCAATTGCTGAAAACTTTAAGCGACATTACCAAGCCTCAATTATCAAATTTAAAAACGCATTTATATAAACAATTACTTGCCAGCCTCAGGTTGTTAAAAACAAACGAAAACATTGACCTGAAATTGAGTGAACATCTTGACAACGCGCGCTTGCTTTATAATAAAGGTTTGAAAATTCAAAGCCTTCATATTTTAGAAAAAGCAAAAGAGCTGGCCAAGACCAATCAAAAAATGAATTTCCTGGTACAGGTAATTTCGCTGGAGAAAAAAATTGAAACGCTGCATATAACGAGGAGCACACTCGAAAAAACTCAAATGATTGCTGAAGAAGCTTTAGAAATTAGCAGCCATATAGACAGGGTAACGCGTCTTTCAAACCTGGCGCTTTTACTTTATAGATGGTACGTAAAAAACGGCCACGCCCGAAATGAGCAAGACGAAAAAGGAATTCGAGAGTTTTTTAAGAATTCATTGCCATCCGATTCAAATGCGATTCATGGCTTTTATGAAAAATTGTATGCTTACCAAAGCTATTGCTGGTATGCCTTCATCCGGCAGGATTTTTTAATGTATTATCGGTATAGTCAAAAATGGATTGATCTTTTTGCGGAAGATGAAGTGATGATAGCCGTTGAAACCGGGCATTATATAAAAGGTATGCACAATCTTCTCAATGCCCACTTTGATTTACGCAATTTTGAAAAATTTGAAATCACACTAAAGCAATTTGAGCAGTTTTCTGAAACGCCAGTAGCTAACCAACACGATAATTTTAGGACGCACACTTCCATATATATTAATAGTGCCCGGCTTAACCAGTTTCTGATGCAGGGCGATTTTAAAGAAGGCCTGGCGATAGTTCCCGAAGTAGAGGAAAAATTAAAAGAATACGCCATTTTTGTTGACAGGCATCGCATCGTTGTGTTTAATTATAAAATTGCCTCACTTTATTTTGGAGCAGGCAACTACGCAAAGGCCATTGATTATTTGCATAATATCATTAACGATAGCCAATCCGGCTTGCGAAATGATCTTCAATGTTATGCAAGGCTAATGCATTTGTTATGCCATTTTGAAATCGGGAACGAAGAGATTATGGATCCGCTTATTAAATCAGTTTATCGTTTTATGGCCCGAATGAAAAACCTGACGGTAGTTGAAGAGCAAATATTTATTTTCTTGCGCCACTCCACCAAAGTACGTCCAAAAGAATTAAAACCCGAGCTTATACAATTTCTTGAGAAGATCAAATACCTTGAAAAGAATCGCTTTCAAACGCGCTCCTTTGCCTACCTCGATATTATTTCCTGGGTAGAAAGTAAGGTATATGAAAAACCCATGAGTGTGATCATTCACGATAAATATTTAAGCAGTAAACACCGGTGATTTGCTTTTGAAATGTGGGTGAAAACTTAAGAATTTTCAAAAAAAAATGCCTGCAATTGGCAAGTGAAAGAACAATACCGTTATTTTGAATGAAATTTTTAGGGTCGAACTATGATGAATAGCGGGATTTTGGGAAGTATAAAAAAATTTGACACTCGATAATATTTGAATCTAAAAACCGTTTGGTTTTTTGTAATACAGATTGAATAAATTATTCAATTTTTATAAGTTGTTTTGCCGCTTAACGGATGATTGGTCCCGTAATAATCAGGAAATAATTTTTAAGAAGTATAATTGATAAAATATAAAAGAATATAAATGAACATCTCGGTAATTGGAACAGGCTATGTTGGTTTGGTTACAGGAACTTGCTTTGCAGAAACAGGAAACATTGTTACCTGTGTAGACATTGATGAAAAAAAAGTACAGAAATTATCTTCAGGTAAGGTTACCATTTACGAGCCTGGACTTGAAAAAATTTTTGAAAGAAATGAAAAAGAGGGAAGGTTAAAGTTCACCACTTCCCTGGAAGAGGGTATAAAGAATGCAAAAATCATATTTCTGGCTTTACCCACGCCCCCCGGCGAAGATGGCAGCGCTGATCTGAGTTATATTTTGGGCGTGTCAAAAAATATCGGCACTTTATTAAATGAAGGAGAATACAAAATAGTTATTGATAAAAGTACAGTACCCGTTGGAACAGCAGAAAAAGTACACAACAATATCTTAACGAGTTTGCAGGCAAGAAACATCGACAACCCGGAAGGACTGTTTGATGTAGTAAGCAATCCGGAGTTTTTGCGTGAAGGCGTAGCCGTAGAAGATTTTATGAAACCAAATAGAGTGGTAATTGGCACCAGCTCGGAAAAAGCCAAGAAACTTTTAGGAGAATTATATGCACCGTTTGTGCGCCAGGGCAACCCGGTTATTTATATGGATGAAAAATCCGCAGAACTTACAAAATATGCGGCAAACG
>JBDTKB010000026.1:0-6058 GCA_039935555.1 Ginsengibacter sp.
GAAAGGAGCTAAGAGCTGGGCGCCTCCTGAGTTTGGTGCAGGTTTTTTTATGACGCCTTACAATCTTACCTACACAAAAGCAAGAGGATCTCAAAATGGTAGGGGCGCATTCATGTTAACTGCTTCGCAAATGTTTCCCAATAAAAAAGAACAGGTCGCTAATGCTTTATTGAAGCAGTCTATGTCATCAACTGATAGAGAAAATAAGCTGTTTGCGTTAAACGAATTATATGCCAATGCCAAAAAAAATTATTTTGAATGGCTCATAATCGAAAAGAAAATTTTGGTGCTCGATGACGATGAAAAATTACTGCGGTTTATAATTCAAAGTACCGAATTGCGCTACAAGAATAATCTTGGTAAGCTAAACGCGTATTATAAAGTAAAAGCTGCGTTAGGAAAAATAGAAAACCAACGCGAGTCGTTGGCTAATGAGATGATACAAAAAAGAATAGCATTAAATACTTTAATGAGCCGCTATAAAAATGAATATTTTATCGTTGACACGAATTATGCAATAAAAAATTATATAGTTGTTGACAGCAATTATTTCATTCAACATAGGAGCGATCTAAAAGCGCTATACCAAAACATTCAAATAAATCAACTTGAATTAAACCTGGAAAAGGCAAAGCAGTTACCTCAATTTGGCATTCAATATAATCACATGTTTGCATTTGGAAAGTCGCCCTGGATTTTCTCACTTATGGGGACTGTCAGGATTCCCCTGGCTCCATGGTCATCAGGATCTTACAAAGCGAATGTTGAAAGTTTAAAATGGAAAGAGCAAGCATATGAAGCTCAAAGGCAAACGATCATCAATGAGGCATCCGGTGAAATTGATGGCCTGTTGTTATCAATTAATAGTAAAAAAAGACAGTTGCAATTATTTGATGAAAATATTATACCAGCTTTGAAAAGAAATTTTCAAATTATGCAGCTCGCGTATGAGCAAAATACCGGTGAGCTTTTTGAATTATTCGATGCGTGGGAAACGCTCAATATGACCCAGCTTGATTATTTTGATCAATTGCAGGAATTGTTGGCGCTACAAGTTCAAATGGAAAAAATATTGGAACAAAAATAATTTACCTATGAATAATAAAACCTCAGTAAGATTTATCGTTGCGGTTCTCATTTTCGTTGTGACCAGTTTTTCACAATGCACAACCGACACTGCCAAAACTGAAACAACCATAACCGATAGCACCTATGAATTATATACGTGCTCTATGCACCCGCAAGTTTTGGAGCACGCGCCTGGCAACTGCCCGATATGCGGGATGGTATTGGTAAAAAAAGAAAATGCGAACCGCGAGATTTCTAAAATTGATCTTTCGACTTTACTTGAGCCAACTAACCAAACGGTAATTTCTTCCATTCCCGTTACATCCATTCAATTTGCAAAGCAACAGGTAAGCATAGACGCAGTTGGAAGTGTTGAATATGACACGCGTTTCATGAAAACAATTTCGGCACGCGTGAGTGGCAGAATAGAAAAATTATACATTAAATACCGCTACCAGCCTATCAGTGTCGGCGATAAAGTTATGGATATCTATAGCCCTGAATTATTAACAGGGGAGCAAAATCTTTTATTTTTAATTAAAAATGATTCTTCAAACAATTCTTTAATTACTGCAGCAAAGCAGAGACTATTGTTGCTGGGGATGAATAGTAACCAGGTGCAACATGTGGTTGCAACCGGGCAAGCACGACCGGAAGTGACTATTTATTCTAACTATTCAGGCCATGTGCATGAAGCCGGGCCCATGATGAATTCTTCACAACAGGTGATTTCATCCAACGAAACTGGCGAATTATCCATAAAAGAAGGAATGTATGTTGAAAGAGGGCAACCGGTTTTCCAGGTAAACAATATGGATAATGTTTGGGTGCGGCTCAATTTTTTTGCGCGCGACGATGCACTTGTAAAAGTAGGAACGCCTGTTACTATTATTCCGGAAACATCTCCTGGTGAAAAAATTATGGGCAGGATTAATTTTGTAGAACCTTTTTATCGAAACGATTCTAAAACAATGACGGCGAGGGTCTATTTTGATAATGCTAAATTAATGTTGCCCGTCGGAAGCCAGGTGAAAGCTTCCTCAAATACCAACACTTCTTTTAAGAATTGGTTACCACAAGAGTCGGTATTGGATTTAGGATTAAACAAAATTGTGTTTTTAAAAAAGGGCAATTTTTTTATTGCTCATTCGGTAAAAGCCGGAATCATTGCCAATAAATTTATTGAGATATTGGGCGGGTTAAACGATAAAGATAGCGTGGCCGGGAATGCGCAATTTTTAATAGACAGTGAAGGATTTATAAAGACAAAACAATAAAAATGAAAAACGTTTCTAAATTGATACTGCTATCGCTTTCGTTAGCGTATTTATTTTCTTGTAAGAACAAGATAGCTAAACCTCCGGGGGCTGAGGCCAATACTTATTACACTTGCCCAATGGATCCGCAGGTTGTAGAATCAAAGCCCGGCATTTGTCCCATTTGTCACATGAAACTATTGGCAGTTAAAAAAAATGTTGAGCAAAAAAATGATAATGAACTTGACCTTAGTCCTCAACAGATGCAGCTTGGAAATATAAAAGTCGATACTATTCGTAATGAATTTGTTGGAAATCACCTGCTACTAACGGGGATATTAAATTTCGATCAGACTAAAATAAATGCAGTAAGTGCAAGGCTTTCCGGTCGAATTGAAAAATTATATTTTAAAAAAACCGGGGATTATGTTTCCCTGGGAGATCCTCTTTATGAAATTTATAGCGAAGAGTTAAATAATGCAAAACAGGAATATCTTTTGGCTTTACAAAAGAGGGCAAGCCTGGGAAATTCAATAATAAATTTTGATGATGTAATTGCCGCCGCAAAAAATAAATTGCAGCTTTGGGGGTTGAGTGAACAACAAATTAAGAACGTCAATTCATCTTCCGTTCAAAATTCCCGCACCACTTTTTACAGCACTGCTGCAGGATACGTTACAGAATTACCATTAAAGGAAGGCGATTATGTTTCTGAGGGAGGGCCAGTTGTTAAGCTTGCAGGCTTATCTACGCTTTGGGTAGAAGCGCAGGTTTATGCCACCCAGATGGCCCAGATAAATTATAAAAAAGAGGCTATGATCGAGATCCCTGGTTATTACGTCAATAAAATTTCTGGTAAAATTTCCTTCGAAAATCCAGAACTAAACAGCGCTACAAGGATAAATCTGATCAGGATCAGTATTCCAAATCCTGGTAATCAACTGAAACCCGGCATGCCTGCTTATATAAGCGTAGAAACAAATGGGACTAAGGCACTAGCGCTACCCATAGACGCAGTTTTGCAGGATGGTAAAATGTCGATGGTTTGGCTACAGACAAGTCAAAATAAATTCAGAAGCGCGATGGTTGAAACAGGTATTGCCAGTGGCGACATGATTGAAATAAAAACAGGTATAAAACCAGGCGATGTGGTCGTAACTTCAGGCGCCTACCTGTTACAAAGTGAATATGTTTTTAGAAAGGGCGCCAGCCCTATGGCTGGTATGAAGATGTAATTATTTAGCTTTTTTCTTTGCCGCTTTTTTCTTTACGGGTTTTTTATCAAACGCTTTTGGCTCTTGTTTGATTATCATCTTTTTTACTTCTTCAAGTTCTATGGCTGATAATTCTTCCGGGGTATATTTTGTACCCGAACCATTTGCAGAAAGCTTCAGCATTTTTTTTCCGAAACGTATAAACGGTCCCCAGCGGCCATTTTCAATAGCAATCTTTTCTTCAGGCCATTGTTTTATATAACGATTGGATTCCTTTTCCAATTTTTTCTCTACAAGCTCATTGCAATCTTTTTGCGTAAGCGTATCAAAATTATATGCCCTCGGAATATTTATAAACAGGTCGTTCCACTTTATGAAAGGGCCGAATCTTCCTTTGCCTTTTGTAATTGGTTTCTCGTTATAATAAGCAATAGGCGCATCTTCTATTTGTTTGGCATTTATAATTTCAACCGCCCTCTTTAAATCAATATCAGCAAGATCTTCTCCTTTTGGTATTGAAATAAATTGTTCGCCAAATTTTACATAAGGGCCAAATCTTCCAATATTAACGGAGACTTCCTGGCCCTCATGTTCTCCCAGGCTCAAAGGCAATTTAAACAATTCCTGCGCCTCCTCCAGGCTGATAGTTTCAATACTTTGCGAAGATTTCAATTTCGCGAAGCGCGGTTTTTCTTCATCATCCGGCGCACCAATTTGTACCATTGGCCCATATTTCCCCATTCTGGCAATAATTGGTTTTCCTGTGGGCGCATCGGTTCCCAAAAGTCTTTCTCCTACGGCTCTTTCGGCCGTCTCAAGCGTATGTTCTACACCTGAATGAAATGGTCCGTAAAAATCGCCAACCATTTTATTCCACTTCATCTTGCCTTCAGCAATTTCATCAAATTCTTCTTCAATATTTGCAGTAAAGGAATAATCCATCACCTTTATAAAGTGCTGGTTAAGAAAATCAGTAACTACCAATCCGAGATCGGTGGGAAACAGCTTTGATTTTTCCGTACCGGTAACTTCGGTTTCCTTGATTTTTTCAACTACATCATCTTTCAATTTTAAAAGCCGGTAGTCCCTTTTTACTCCGTCCTTATCTTTTTTCTCTACATAATTTCTTTTTACAATAGTAGAAATGGTAGGAGCGTAAGTGCTCGGCCGGCCTATCCCAAGTTCCTCAAGCTTCTTAACCAAAGATGCTTCTGTATAACGGGCAGAAGCTTTTGTAAATCTTTCAGTAGCGGTCATTTGAATAAAATCCAGGACCTGGCCTACGGTTAAATTGGGCAACCGACTTTCATCGCCTTGATCGTTTTCCGTTTCTTCATCATCCGTACTTTCAATATATACCTTTAAGAATCCATCAAATTTGATAACTTCTCCGCTGGCCGTCAGCTCTGCATTGTTGGTGCTGATATTAATTTTTGCAGTTGTTTTTTCTAATTCCGCATCAGCCATTTGGCTGGCGATTGTTCGCTTCCAAATTAAATCATATAAGCGGTTTAACTCGGGGTCATCCACCGAATTATTCTGCATATATGTCGGCCGAATGGCTTCGTGAGCTTCCTGGGCGCTTTCGTTTTTATTTTTGTATTTACGGACCTGTAAATATTTGGCGCCGAAATTTTTATTTATAGCAGCTTTAATATCATCCATTGCTGTGTCTCCAAGGTTCACGCTATCGGTTCGCATGTAAGTAATCTTACCGCTCTCATATAATCTTTGTGCGAGCAACATGGTTTTACTTACACCATAGCCAAGCTTTCTGCTAGCTTCCTGTTGCAAAGTTGAGGTTGTGAAAGGAGCTGCAGGCGTACGTTTACCGGGCCTAACCTGTATATCCTTAACCGTGTATTTGGCTTTTATACAGCTCGTTAAAAATTCTTCCGCTCCTGCCGATTCATTGAACCGGTTTCCATCAGCTTTAAAGTTAACCTTCCGCTGATTGATATCAGTTGCGGATAATAAGGCTTCAGTTTTAAAACTGCTAACAGGAGTAAAATTATTAATCTCTCTTTCTTTTTCCACTATCAATTTTACGGCAACGCTTTGTACCCTTCCTGCGCTTAGGCCACCCTGCTGCCCAATTTTCCTCCACAGCACAGGGCTTAATTCAAACCCTACGATACGGTCAACAATTCTACGGGCTTGTTGCGCATCCACAAGGTTCATATCAATTATCCTCGGGTTTTGAACTGCCTTTTCAATCGCTGGTTTTGTTATCTCATGAAAAACAATCCTTTTTGTTGTCTTAGGATCAAGATTCAATACTTCTGCAAGGTGCCAGCTTATACTTTCTCCCTCACGGTCCTCATCCGATGCCAGCCATACCTCGCCGGACTTTTTAGCCAGGCTCTTCAGTTCGTTTACGACTTTTACTTTTTCAGGAGGTACTATATAAGTAGGATTAAAGTTGTTGTTCAGATCGATTCCCATATCGTTCTTTTCAAGGTCACGAATATGGCCATAACAACTTTTTACTTCAAAATCTTTTCCAAGTATCGCTTCAAT
>JBDTKB010000027.1:0-8493 GCA_039935555.1 Ginsengibacter sp.
CTTCCTTTGGATAATGAGACTGATAAAGATGCGGACGCGCAAAAGCATTTAATTGATTATATGGACGATCTAGGTTTAAAACCTTCAATCGTAATACACCGCGGACACAGCTATCATCTTACTTATACCATTCAACAACTTTCAGATAATGCAAAGATCATTATGCTGGGAAGCTGCGGTGGCTATCAAAATCTTAAAACAATTTTGACGTATGCGCCGGAAGCTCATATCATTTCAACAAAGCAAACCGGGGCAAAGGATGTGAACAAGCCAATAATTGATGCGCTTGATAATACCCTAAGAGCCGGTGATAATATTGACTGGCGACAAATGTGGGCTGGCCTTACCACTTATTTCAGTAAAGCATCGCGCGACCTGAGAGAAACTTTTGAAGATTACATACCTCCACAAAAAAACCTTGGTGCACTGTTTATAAAGGCCTACAGCCGCGGCGGCGAGGTAGTCCAATAATTTTTATTGAAGAATTTTTTATTCTTTCCAGCTACTCATGAAACGCAAATATTTTGCGATAATAATGTTCACTACCGCCAATTATTAAATTGAATATTGTCTTCATTTATGTTGGTTCAGACAAATTATTTTTCATTTAAATTTGCTTAATGCCCGAAAAGAATAAGCGCAAAACGCCACTTGACTTTACTGTTTTAAAAAGGGTTTTCGCTTTCACCGCTCCTTACAAAAAAAAATTATACCTCTCTATATTTCTTTCCATTCTGCTTGCCGTGATTTCGCCACTGCGGCCATTTCTTATTCAATACACTGTAAATAATTTTATAAAAGATAAGGATATATATTGGCTCATTCTTATTACAGTTATACAAATAGGCATGCTTTTAATTGAAACGGCTATGCGTTTTTATTTCGGCTTTTTAACATCCTGGCTCGGGCAAACTGTTGTTAAGGATATGCGTGTAAAAGTTTATAAAAAAATTCTAAACTTCAATCTCTCTCAATTTGATAAAACACCCATTGGCACTTTAACTACCCGTACCATAAATGATATTGAATCTATAAATGATATTTTTTCGGATGGATTAATTCCAATTATTTCAGACCTGCTTTCTATTGTTTCTATTTTATTATTTATGTTTTTTGTTGATTGGCGGCTCACATTAATAAGCCTTGCACCCTTTCCAATTCTTATCATAGCAACTTATTTTTTTAAGGAGACTGTAAATAAATCTTTTATAAAAGTGCGTAACGCGGTAGCCGCACTTAATGCGTTTGTGCAGGAGCATATCACAGGAATGAGCGTGGTACAGGCTTTTGCCGTAGAAGATAAAGAATTTAAAAAATTTAAAGAGATTAATAAGCAACACCGAAATGCCAATATAAAAGCGATACTTGCTTATTCTGTTTTTTTTCCCGTGGTAGAAATCGTGCTGGCATTTTCGACGGGTTTACTGGTTTGGTGGGGTGCCAATAATGCGTTTAATGCCGGGGTAATTATCGCCTTTATTATGTACCTAAATTTATTGTTCAGGCCGCTTAGGGTTATAGCTGATAAATTTAATGTGCTCCAGATGGGTATGGTGGCAAGCGAAAGAGTTTTTAAAGTTTTGGATAATCCCGATGTAACACCCGAAACAAAAGATGGGATTGATAAAGTAGCTATTGAAGGTAAGGTAGAATTTGATAAGGTTTGGTTTGCCTATATCGAAGAAGAATATGTTCTGAAAAACATTTCATTCACTATTAAGCCCGGCGAAACGTTGGCGATTGTCGGGCACACCGGAAGTGGAAAAACTTCTATCATAAGCCTGATCAACAGGCTCTATCATATCAATAAAGGCGCGATAAAAATTGATGACAAAAATATCGAAAATTACAATCTTGATTTTTTACGAAGTAAAATTGCCGTAGTGCTTCAGGATGTATTTTTATTTGGCGGTTCTGTTTATGATAACGTCACGTTGAGAAATACTTCTATCGGCAAAGACAAAGTTATTGAGGCTGCAAAAATGATTGGCGTACATGATTTTATTATGCAATTACCCGGCGATTACGATTATAATGTGATGGAAAGAGGAGCAACACTTTCTTTGGGACAAAGGCAATTATTATCATTTATAAGGGCGCTGCTTTTTAATCCTGCCATCCTGATTTTAGATGAAGCAACGTCGTCAATAGATAGCGAAAGCGAAGTGCTGATCCAACACGCCATTGATAAATTAATCCAGGGGCGGACATCCATTGTAATTGCTCACCGCCTTTCAACAATTCGAAAGGCCGATAAAATACTGGTTCTTGATAAAGGAGAAATAAAGGAAACCGGAACGCACCAGGAACTTCTTTCACTAAAAGGGCATTATTATAGTTTGCATAAAATGCAGTTTGAAGAAAAGGAAAAAGTGGTTTGATCTTATTTCGCTTTTCCTTCTTCTTTCTCCACATTTTCCATTTCCCGACTACGCTCAGGCCTCATCTGGGGGAACAATAAAACATCCTGTATTGAGGACTGATTGGTAAGTAACATACAGAGCCTGTCTATTCCAATGCCAATTCCGCTTGTTGGCGGCATTCCATATTCTAATGCGCGCAAAAAATCGTGATCGATAAACATCGCTTCGGTATCTCCGCGTTCCATCAACTTTGCCTGGTCTTCAAAACGCTCGCGTTGTTCCAATGGGTCATTTAATTCGCTGTACGCGTTGGCTATTTCCTTTCCATTCACCATCAGCTCAAAACGCTCTACCAGCCCCGGTTTACTGCGGTGTTTTTTGGTAAGCGGACTCATTTCCACCGGATAATCTATTATAAAAGTTGGCTGAATAAAATGGTGCTCGCATTTCTCAGAAAAAATTTCATCGATCAATTTTCCTTTGCCCATTGTTTTATCTGCGTGTATACCTAACTGCTGGCAAACTTCGCGCAAGGCTTCTTCATCTTTATCACTCACATCCAGCCCTGTATATTCCTTTATGGCATCATACATGGATATTCTTCTGTACGGAGCCGTAAAATCAATTTCGACTTCGCCACTCATTACTTTAGCAGAACCATTAACTGCGACGGCGGTAGTTTCCAACAACTGTTCCGTTGTTTCCATCATCCAGATATAATCCTTGTAGGCGGTGTAAAATTCAAGCACGGTAAATTCAGGATTGTGGGTTCGGTCCATTCCTTCATTACGAAAGTTGCGGCTAAATTCATAAACCCATTCGAACCCCCCGACAATAAGCCGTTTCAAAAAAAGCTCATTAGCTATTCGTAAATAAAATGGAACATCCAGTGCATTGTGATGCGTCTTGAAAGGCCGCGCTGCAGCGCCTCCCGGTATATTTTGCAATACAGGAGTATCCACTTCAAGTGCACCATGATCGTTTAAATAATTACGAATTGCGTTCATCATTTTCGTGCGCTTGATAAAAATTTCCCTTACATGTGGGTTAACAATCAAGTCAGCATAACGCTGGCGATACCGGAATTCCGCATCCGTGACTTCGTCGAAAGTTTCGCCGTCTTTCTCTTTTACTACAGGCAAAGGCCGGAGTGATTTTGAAAGGAGGTTAAATTCTGAAACGTGAATCGAGGTCTCGCCGGTTTTGGTTGCAAAAACATATCCTTTTACACCGATGATATCTCCAATATCTAATAACTTTTTCCAAACAATGTCATACAGCGTCTTATCTTCCCCGTTAGTAACATCATCTTTACGAACATAAATTTGAATTTTGCCACTATAATCCTGCAAAACTGCAAAGGAAGCCTTGCCCATGTCGCGAATACCCATAATCCTTCCCGCCACACACACCTGTTCAAAATCCTGTTTATTTTCTTCCCCTTTAAAATTGCTTTTTATAAAAGCCGCCGTAGTATTTACAGGATATAATTCCGGTGGATAGGCGTTAATGCCTAATTTGGAAAGCTCTTTCAATTTATCTCGCCTGATAAGTTCCTGTTCTGATAAATTTGGATGATTCATAATTGTAAATAAAAATGTTTGCCAATGTATGGCAACAAAATTCAAAATTTTGCCAAAGGTAACTTTTGAAGCGGAGATGAGCAAAGAGGCGAAAAATAAACACCTCTATTTAAATCAAACAACAAAAATATTACTAACGCCGGGCTGTGGGTTCATTAAAAAATTTAGTGGCAGCCGTTAGTCCATTATCATGCAGCATCTTTTTTTCTTCTAAAGAAATTTTTCTAACTCTCGAGGAAATATTACCATAGCTAATGTAAATCGTGCGTCCTTTTTCATTGCTAAGGTTAGGAGATCTGCGGTTCATATTTTCCATCATAAGGTTCATCACAGCACTTGTATATTGCCGCATATTATGAATTTGGTACGGCGCAATCTCCGTTTTATTGCTGTTAAATTCCTTTATTTGTTGGTCTCTTTCCAGCTTAAGGCCAAGGGTTTCCGGATTATAAATTACGTTTTCGCTTATCAGGGGATTACTGCCATCAAGGCATGAATCAAACATGTTTACAGGATAATTACACAGCATTCCTCCGTCAACATATAAATCGAAATTAAATAAAGTATCCTTTAGCGAAACCTCATTTCCGTCCTTGTCAACCGGTACGGGTTTAAAATAAAATGGAATGCAACTACTGATGTGTACAGCAGTTTTTAATTTCATATTGGGCCATTTTTCCCAGCATAAAATTTCTAGTTGCTGCCTGCTGATATTTGTGCCGGTACAATAGAAATCTTTGAAATCATTGTTTTGTAAATGTAGCTGGTGCAGTTGCAAAAAAGTGATGTTAGCATTGCCGGTTTTATGATAAATTAAACCAGCGAGCCAGCTTTCAAATTTGTCTCCTTTATAAACTCCATACTCCCTTTTAATTCTCCTTATTTTTCCAAAAATATCTTTCCCATCATTGAATTCCTGGATCTTTAAATTTTGCAGGATTGAATCTACTTCATGCGAATTATAACCTAACGAAACCATTAGACCTGCGATGGCGCCAGCCGACGAACCAGCAACGCGTTCAACATTTTTAATAATATTTTTTTGCTCCAATACTTCCAGCGCACCGGAATAGGCAAGGCCACGAACGCCGCCGCCTTCCATTACCAAATTTTTATAGGGATAGTCATTTTGAGAGAAAGCCAGCGAAGGAAGTAAAAGAAAAAATAGAAACGATAATTTCATTTGGTGAAATTACAGCGTTCAATGGCAATCAGATTCTATTGAAAAAGTTAAAAATTTTCCGGGAGAAATTCTTCTTGTTTTTACGCAAGAGCCAGCAATACCTGCCACGCTTCGTTTACCTTGCCTTCATTAAGCAAAGTGCCGGCATATAGATGTAATTCTTTTTCCATTTCTTCCGGATTCAAGGAATAATATTGAAAGATATTTTTTAAAACATTATCCTCAAACGATGGATCAATTATCGGTAATTCGTACACGCCCGCTAATTGTGCAAGCTGGTTGCCGGTAAGTATTGAACTTGTTCTTACAGATTGTGGAAGTTGGTCAAATCCAATGCCTAAAAGCACGTTTGGTTTTTGAACCTCAAATAAATTCTCTTTATTTATTCTTGCATACCAGTTTCCTCCAAGGCGCGCAACGAGGTCAAGCTTTTGCTGATCAATTCTGCCATCAGTTCCCAAAATATTTTCGTCTATGTGCATTAATAAAACTTCCGCAATTATAAGGTTACCCGCGCCGCCGCCGTTGCCTAATGATTTCACCTCAATAACTTTACACTCCATTTGCACCGGGCTTTCTTTTACTCTTGGCGGGCTAATTAATTGAGACGCAACTTTTGAAAACCCAGATTTTATAAATTCATCGGTGTCTTTTGGGTATTCACAACTACTTAAGCTTGCCTGTTGCACCATATCATAACTCACGATATTAATTACCACTTCAGGTACTTCAAGAACATTTTGCAAAGTATGTTTAGTGGTATTATCTCTCACGCGGCGCGCGGGTGAAAAAATAACTACCGGGGGATTGGTGCTGAATAAATTAAAAAAACTAAAAGGGCTAAGATTTACATTTCCGCTTGCGTCAACTGTGGATGCAAAACAAATAGGCCGGGGCGCTATAGCATGATGTAAAAAACTTTGCGCTTCAACCGGTTTTAAATCCTTTAATAAAAAACTCTTATACATAATTATTTAAGATTCTTTTTTAAGGCAAGAATCGAAAAATCACTTTCATCTTTTACAATTGTATTTTTTAGCCTGCCCAATGGTTCAATTTCCATTTCAACTTCGTCATTCTCTTTCAGCCATTGCTCTTTAAAATCAGGGTCATTCAATTTACCGGTGCCGTTTAACTCCAAAAAACAACCCGTGCCAACGGTGCCGCTTCCTATCACGTCACCAGGAAACAATTGCACACCATAACTACATCTTTCAATAATTTCTGCAAACGTCCAGTCCATGTCGCCAAGGTTTCCTTCGCTAACCTGCACTCCGTTAACCCAACATTTCATGGTAAGGTTATATGCATTTCCAACGTGATTCTCTTTAGCAGAAATCTTATATTCTTCTAACTCGTCAGGCGTTACTAACATCGGGCCGATCACGGTTGAGAAATCCTTTCCTTTTGCAGGCCCAAGGTTCAATTTCATTTCATCCATTTGCAAGCCGCGTGCACTCATATCATTCATAATCATATAACCCCCGATGTATTCATCGGCTTCATCTGCTTTTATATTTCTTCCGGGCTTGCAAATAACGACAGCGACTTCTAATTCAAAATCGAGTTTCTCAAAATGATCCGGCATGCACACAATTTCGCCCGGACCCTGGATGCTATTGTGATTGGTAAAATAAAATATTGGAAACTGATCAAATTCAGAAATCATTTCGGCCCGCCTGTTTCGCCGCGCAGAAGCAACATGCTGGCGAAAAGCATATCCATCGCGGCAACTTGTAGGATTAGGAACAGGCGCAAGAATTTGAACATCATCGATGCTAATACCGGTAAATTTTTTATTGCCTTCCACAAGGCCCCTGTTTATTGAATGAGCGAGCGGAAAAATATCTTCCCAATAATTTAAAAACATGGTCATACTCACAGGGAGATCCGGGTGAAGCCTGTCGGAATCATACAAAATACCATCAACTAAAAAGGCTAATTGAGCATGATCCTCTTTTAGGTAAGAAACTAATTTCATCGGCAAATATTTATTAGGGCCACAAGATAAATTATTTACAAAGAACAACTTATTTGAAGGAGTGGCATCCAGCCATATTAAATTTTAAATATTTTTTAAATACGGACAAAATATTTTTCGCATTTGTTATAAATTTACACAGGTAAATGTTTCATTATGATTTTCGAAAAAATTTATAACAAAGGACAGGCACAGCTTTTCAAAAATCGATACCTGGAATTTTTTACAAAAACGCATCCGCTTTTCATTTGGATGATTTATCTGCCTTTCATAATCTATCTTCCATATTACGCCTCATCACATTACAATTTTTCCGGAAGAAGTATCGGCTTAATATTTTTAGGTGGAATATTATTCTGGACTTTTTTTGAATACATTATTCATCGTTTTGTTTTTCATTGGATAAGTGATAATCCACACACAAAGAAAATTTCTTACCTCATGCATGGCAATCACCATGAATTTCCCAGGGACCGGCAGCGCTTGTTTATGCCTGCATTACCAAGCATTATTTTATCTGCTATAATTTTTATGATAATGTTTTCAATAATGGACAATAATGTATTTGTATTCTTCCCGGGATTTATTTTAGGATATCTTTTTTATGCAAGTATGCATTATGCAATTCATGCATGGCCTCCTCCTTTTAAATGGTTAAAACCTATTTGGCGCAATCATCATTTGCATCATTATAAAAATGACGAAAAAGGCTTTGGGGTAAGCACGCACTTTTGGGATAAAGTTTTTGGTACCACATTCGATTTAAAAAAAGAAAAAGAAGATAAAGAAGCGGTGCAAAAACTAATGTTGAAATAAATATTTTTCAAAATATTTTTCGATACGTCCTGTGAACTTTTTCCCGCACGGCTCCGGTAGCTTCATGAATTGCCAACATTTTTTTATTGAAATCTCCTACCCATGCAAGTTCTGCTTCCGTAATGGTATTTCTTGGTATCACTTCAAGCTGAAGCTTTCTTATCATACCGCTTTCAATTCCTTTATTTTGAAATTTCTTTTTACAGCCCATAACGATAAAGCGTATACGATGAATGGTTGTAGTTTTTTTAAGCCAAAGAAATTTAATCTTATTCAAAAAATGAAGTTTACCCTTCAAAGGTTTTAAAATAGTATTAATATCAGGAACGGCAAAAATGAAAGCAATAGGTTCTTCATGGTGATAAGTAAACCAGATTATTTTTTCGTCAACTATAGGCCGCATTTCTTCAAAAGAGTTTTTGATTGTCTGTAGTTTTATAGGTGTAAAATCTTCAAATTCACTCCAGGCATCATTATATATTTCCATAAAATCATTCGCAAACTTCTCAAATTTTTTCATTTCAAAATGCACGAAAGAATATTCAGGTTTATTACCAATCCAATCAG
>JBDTKB010000028.1:0-4371 GCA_039935555.1 Ginsengibacter sp.
ATAGTGCCATTTACATTTACTAATGCAGATTGATGACGTCGTTTTCCATTGATCAAAACCAGCACCTGGTCGGTTCCAAGTCCCCTTAGCTGTGCAGGATCAATGTGGTCCGTTCCATCAGATACCGTTTGTCGGGAAGACTGAAATGACGGGGCTATAAAGTTTAGGATTTGGTTTAGATCAACTTGCCCGATTTCGTTGATAACCTGGGCGAGCGGAATAACATCAACAGGCACAGGGGTAGATAAATTGCTTCTACCGGTGGCAGAACGACTTCCTAAAACCACAATGTTTTCGCCAAGTGAAGCATTGACAAGGCGGGCATCAGCCACAACTGTTTGATCTGCTTTTACATCTACCTGCCTGCTGCTTAATTGGTAACCTACATAAGTAATAGAAAGTGTATGTTTTCCTGGTTTTACAGACAATTCATAATTACCGTAATTATTTGTTGTCGTACCATTTTTTCCTCCAATGGAAACTGAAGCGCCGGCAAGTGGCCCGTTTTCATCTGTAACAGTACCTTTAATAATTCCATTTTGCGCTTCGCTTTTTGCAAAAAAGAAAAAGGTGACACAAATCAGGGCGATGGCTTTTAGGGGGAAAGAAATGCTTTTCATAAGTAAGTTTTTGGTTTATAATAAAAAGTTAAAGTTACTAAAAAAATATTTTTTGCTTTTATGGGCTAAATTTGATTAAAAATTAAAATGACATTTAGACCACCTGTAGTACTTTTTATTTGTTTTTTTATCATTGCAAAAAACGGAAAATCTCAAATCCTGAATCCTTATCATTATAGCGTCAACAAAAATGTTTCATGCAAAAATGGAGCTGTTGTTTCTGCAAATGCTTTGGCTAGTAAAGTGGGTGTTATTATTTTAAAAAAAGGTGGAAACGCTATTGATGCGGCCGTAGCAACACAACTTGCGCTTGCCGTGGTTTATCCCGACGCGGGTAATATCGGTGGCGGAGGTTTTATGGTTGCTCACTTAAAGAACGGTAAAAATATTTCCATCGATTTTCGCGAGACGGCGCCGGGGGCTGCAACACGGGATATGTATCTAGATGCTAACGGTAACCCGCAAATGCAGTTATCGCAGGATGGACATTTGGCGGTTGGAGTTCCGGGCTCTGTTGCCGGGCTATTTGCATATATGAAATACGCCAAACTTCCTTTAAAAAAATTAATTCAACCAGCTATCGACCTTGCTGAAAAAGGATTTTCAATTTCTAAAAACCAGGCAGATGATCTCAACCATTATAAAGAAGAGTTTATTAAGTTGAATACTACAACTCCGGTTTTTGTGAAGCAAACAAATTGGAAAGAAGGAGATACGCTTATTCAAAAAGATCTTGCCAATACCTTAAAAAGGATTAGAGATTACGGTGCCAAGGGTTTTTACCAGGGAAAAACGGCAAAATTGATTGTAGAGGAAATGAAGAAAGGGCATGGTATTATTTCAATGGAAGATCTAAAAACATATAAAGCAAAAGAGCGGGCTCCAATCGTTTTTGATTATAAAGGAACCACCGTTGTTACCATGCCCTTGCCAAGTAGCGGCGGCATTATTTTAGAACAAATGCTTAAGATGAGCGCTTACCGCGATTTGAGCGGGATGAAGTTTGAGTCAGTTGAAGCAGTGCATTTAATGACGGAAGTTGAAAGGCGTGCTTATGCCGATCGTGCAAAATATTTGGGCGATGCAGACTTTGTAAAAGTGCCTGTAAAAGTGCTGGTGAGTGATGCGTATTTAAAAACCCGGATGAATGATTATAACCCGGATAAGGCAGGAAACAGTGAAGACATGAAAGAAGGAATTATTGGAAACGAAAGTACCGAGACGACTCATTTTAATGTTATCGATAAAGAAGGAAATGCGGTTTCCGTAACTACAACTTTAAACGGAGGATATGGTAGCAGAACCGTAGTTACAGGCGCGGGTTTTTTATTAAATAATGAGATGGATGATTTTAGCGTAAAGCCCGGCGTACCTAATATGTACGGTGCGGTAGGCGCAGAAGCGAATTCCATAGCGCCTAATAAAAGAATGCTCAGCAGCATGACGCCAACAATTGTACTGAAGAATAATAAACCCTGGATAGTTGTAGGTACTCCCGGGGGCACTACCATTCCAACGAGTGTTTATCAAACGCTGGTTGATATTATTGATTTTAAGCTTTCTCCCAGGGAGGCAGTAAACGCACCAAAGTTTCACCACCAGTGGCTGCCTGATGAAATATTTGTTGAAGATGGATTCAATAAAGCAGTAATATCGGCATTAAAAAAAATGGGTTATAAAATTTCTGTTAGAGGCGCCATTGGAAGAACTGAAGTGATCACGATAAAGCCTGGTAAAATTATTGAAGCCGTTGCTGATCATCGGGGCGAAGACGCTGCTGCAGGATATTAATTATTTATCGCTTTAGTTTCATTACATAAAGTATTGATAAATGTTTTGTTTTATATTAACGGGAGCTGCATTTGGCTAACGCAGTGGTTTGTTTATTTTTGCCACTCAACATCCATTCCCTGAATAAAGTCTTTAAAATATCTTTAAAAATTCTGCTGGCATTTTTTGTGCTGATACTTGTACTATGGATTTTATTGCAGACGAGTTTTTTTCAAAACTATATTATCGGAAGAGTAACTCATCGTCTCTCAAAAGATCTCAATACTAAGATTACCATTAAGCATGTAGATTTTGAACTTTTTGACAAAATGGATTTGGAGGGAGCGTTGGTTATGGATCATAACAATGATACGTTATTATACGCAGGCAAGGCGAAAGTAACGATCACCGACTGGTTCTTTTTTAAAGATAAAATAACCCTCGAATATATAGGGCTCGATGACGCTATTGTAAATATGAATCGCAAGGATTCCGTTTGGAATTACCAGTTCCTCGCTGATTATTTTTCAGGGCCAAAAAAGCAACCGGATACTGCTTCAAAAAGCGTTCAGTTAAACCTCAAAGAAATCCAGTTGAACCGTATAAAAATCTGGAAACAAGATAAATGGCAAGGGCAGGATCTTTTGGTATCACTCGATAAACTTGGCTTAACCGCCGATTCTTTTGATCTGAATAATAACATCATTAAAATTAGATCTGTTGTTATCGATCACCCTGTTTACTCTGAATATAATTATAATGGCAACAGGCCACCTCGTATAAATGCTTCACCCATGTTTGATTCCACAAACAAAAAAAATACCCTTCAGTGGAATACCGACCAATGGAGAATTTCGGTGAATAATCTTCGAATAAATGACGGTGGATTTGCTATAGAAACGCAGTCAAAAAGCGCTTCGCAACCTCATCTGTTCGATGGAAACAGGGTGAATGTTTCAAATCTTAACGCGACTTTCAAAAATTTAAAAGTTACCAATGATACATTAAAGGCAAATACAGATATTTCTGCGACAGAACGAAGCGGGCTCATTATAAAAAAATTGAAAGCAGATTTCAAATTCACTCCAAAGTTAATGGAGTTTAAGGGGCTTGATCTTGTCATAAATAAAAGTCACTTTGGTAATTATTATTCAATGAGGTTTAATGATTTTAATGAGGACATGCAGAATTTTGTGCATGCCGTTACCGTTGAAGGGCACTTTCAAAATAGTGAATTAAGCAGTGATGACCTTGCTTTTTTTGCGCCTGAGGCAGCGTCGTGGAAGCAGAATTTTACCTTTGATGGAAATATAAAAGGAAGCATTGATAATCTGTCGTCAAAAAGAATAACAGTAAAAGCCGGTGAATCAAATTATTTGGATGGCGAATTGAGCCTGCGCGGGCTTCCAAATATTGATGAGACTTTTATTGATTTTAGTTCTGGAAATTTAAGAACGAATTATAGCGAGCTGGCGAGATTTATTCCTGACCTTAAAACTATAACCAATCCAAATTTAAAAGCCTTTGGCAACATAAAATTTAATGGAAGCTATACCGGATTTATTCGCGATTTTGTAACTTATGGAACATTAACAACTGACATCGGCACGCTTAAAACTGATATCCAAATGAGCCTGCCGCAGGTAGGTGATGCTGTTTATAACGGAAAAATTTCAACAAATAATTTCCAGTTGGGCAAATTTATTAACAGCAGCAATATTGGCAACATTACCTTTAATGGAAAGATTGATGGTAAAGGTTTCAGTGCTAAAAATGTTGACATAAAAATTGATGGGAACATTTCCAGTGTGGGGTTTAACGGTTATACGTACACGAACATAATAACGCATGGAAATTTCAAGAAGAAACTTTTTTCAGGATCTGCCAGCATTGACGATCCCAACATAAAAATCGATACGCTTACCGGCTCATTGAATTTCAGTAAATCGGATCCTGAATTTAATTTGAACGCAAATGTTGG
>JBDTKB010000029.1:0-19281 GCA_039935555.1 Ginsengibacter sp.
CTTCGAATAATCTGCGCCGTTAGTGTTATCTCCGGCAGCAGATATAAAACCTGTTTGCCTTCTTTAATAAATTTTTCTATTTGCTTAATGTACAATTGAGTTTTTCCGCTACTGGTTATTCCATGCAACAGGCACACATCTTTTTTCGTGAAGGCAATGTCAATTTCATCTAAAGCCTTTTTTTGCGAGTCATTTAACTCAAAACTGACGTCCATTTTTTTCGGTAAACTTCCGAGTCTGTCAACGCTTCGTTTTTCTATAAAAAGAATTTGCTTATCAGCAAGGCCTTTTAATTGAGCAGCCGTTGCCCCGGACTTTTTTAAAAGCTCCACTTGCGAAACTTCTCCCTGCGTTTTTGATAAATGCAGAAAGCTTAACAACAATTCCATCTGCTTTGGCGCTTTAAAATTATTCAACAGTTCACTTAGCTTTTCGTCACTTTCATATTCCGGATTTATCTGTACATAATTTTCTTTTTTCTCTTTGTATTTATCTGTGAAAGCTTCCCAAATGAAACAGACTTTTTTATCAATAAGTTTCTTTATCAATGGATAAACATGAATGATATCTGAAACCATTTGAACTTCCGTAAGCTTCAATTCTTTTTTTAAAAGCAATGCCTCGGCAACCAAATATTCTTCGTTATCGAGGTCAGAAAAATTATCGCCATATTCTTCATTAAATATCAGGATTGCTTCACTGCTTAGTTTCAAATGAGTTGGCAAAGCCGCCGCCATTACTTCTCCTTCGCTGCACATATAATATTCACTGATCCATTTCCAAAGGTGCAATTGCTGGTGATAAATAATGGGTTCATCATCAATCACATTTACAATATTCTTGGTTGTATACGCTGGTTCCGTTTTGTTGATCGACTTAATAATTCCTGCATACTTTTTATTCTTTCCGAATACGACTTCAGCACGGCAGCCAATTTTTATTTTAGCGGTAAGTTCCGTTGGTACGGAGTAGGTGTATGTTTTAGGAATTGCAAGCGGAAGGATTACTTCAACCCATAAATTTATTGGGGAGGCGTTTTCATTAAATAAATTTTGCACCTGCAAATTTTCATTAATCATTTATGCAAATATAAATTCAAACAGGCTATGCTTCTTTTATCAATCGCAATAAAAACATTAGGTGCTTCCTTGAATCCACGAAGCCTGGTAACGCATCAGCGCTTCTTCCATCTGCTTAAATATTTTCTCCTTTAAAAGCGCCACATCATTTATTGTAAGTGCTTCAGTTGAAGTTTCTGCAAGATAAACTGCACGGCACCTTCCAGGGTTTAGTGAAAAAATGTCTTTATAATTAAGCCTGTCATAAGTATCCAAAAATAAGATGGGCCTGATAGGTTTTTTTGTTTCAATGGCTATTCTAAAAGCGCCGTCATAAAACTTCTTTAAGGGTTGATGGGTCATATTAAATGTTCCTTCAGGGCAAATAAAAACAGAAATCTTTTTGTTGAGAAAGTAAATAAGTTCCTTAACGCTTGATGATCTCTTCGAGGCATTTTCCCTGTTCACCAATACAGCTCCTTTTTTATATATAAATCCAAAAATGGGAATCTTTACCATGTCCGCTTTACCTAAAATACGCACGTGTTGTTTCCTGATCGACTTCATCATCATCGGAATATCAAGATAAGAAATATGATTGCTCACAAAAATAAATTGCTTGTCAAGGTCATGTTTCTCTTCATAAATGCAACGATATCTTATACAAACAAGAAAGAAAAATGCGTCCGCCCAAAAACGGCAAATTTTATAAAGGAGATTGCCACCTTTGATATCGCTTAACATGAAAGAAACAATAAATAAAGGAAGAAGCAAAAACATTAATAAAAGAAAAACCGTAAAACCATAGATACTAAATACTGCCAACACAACTCTTTTAAAAATACGCACGCGAAATGTTTTAAGTAAAATTCAACTATACGAACATTCTTTAGTTGTTTCTAATACGGGAAAGGCGAAATTTAACCTAAAATTGCAAAAATCCTTATATCCGCAATTTTAATAGGAAATTTTATCTATAAAACCCTTACATTTGCACTCCAAAAATCTGGAATTTATGTTTGCAGTTATTAAAATCGCGGGCCAGCAATTTAAAGTTCAACCCGGACAAAATTTATACGTACCTCATCTTGCAGGGAAAGCGGGTGATAAGATTGAGTTTTCAGAAATTCTTTTGCACGACAATGATGGAAAAATTTCCGTAGGTGACGCTGCAAAAGTTACTGTAAAAGCTGAGATCGTAACGGACCTTATTAAAGGTGAAAAAGTGATCGCGTTTAAAATGAAAAGAAGAAAAGGCTTCAGAAAAAAACATGGCCATCGTACACAGTATACACACATAAAAGTAACAGACATTGCATAAGCAATTATGCAAAATATAAAAATGAAAATTTGCAAATTCATTTTTAAGATTTAGAAAAAAGCAATTTTAATTTATAAGATTATGGCACACAAAAAAGGCGAAGGCTCAGTAAAAAATGGCCGCGATTCACAAAGCAAAAGATTAGGTGTAAAAATATTTGGCGGGCAGGCTGCCATCGCAGGAAATATTATTATTCGCCAGAGAGGAACAGTTTACCACCCAGGTAAAAACGTTGGCCTTGGAAAAGATTTTACCATCTTCGCAACAACAGATGGTGTTGTTGAATTTAGAAAAACAAAGGGCGATAAGACCTTCGTTTCTGTAAATGCTGTCGAAGCGTCAGCATAAATTTCATTAAATAAGTTTTGGCAGTTAACAAAATGTTTTTATTTTTAGTTATTATTTACTAACAATTAAATTCTAAAAACATGGCAATGGCAAAAAAAGCTGCCCCTAAAAAGGCCGCTGCAAAAAAAGCTGCTCCTAAAAAAGCTGCTGCAAAAAAAGCCGCTCCTAAAAAAGCTGCTGCAAAAAAAGCTGCTCCTAAAAAGGCTGCTGCAAAAAAAGCCGCTCCTAAAAAAGCTGCAAAAAAAGCTGCAAAAAAATAGAAAGCATTTCTTTTCAAAGCAGAATATTACTAAAGTCCCGAATCTTTCGGGACTTTTTCTTTTTAATTCAACACCTGTAGAATATAGGCTGGCAGATAGTTTCAGCCAAAGGCTTACTTTTTAAAAAAATAATTGAAATGCTTTATCATACGAATTTTAAATTTGAGCTATGGATAATTCTGCAATAGCAAAGCACTTTTCGCTGCTTTCGAAACTTATGGAAATACATGGCGAGAATAGTTTTAAATCAAAAACTTATTCTATTGCCGCGTATAAAATTGATCAACTAACGGTGGAGCTACAAACGCTTTCATCAGGAAAAATTTTTTCTATAAATGGCATCGGAGACGCTATAGGAAAAAAAATAATCGAGCTTACGGAAACAGGAAAAATGGAAATACTTGAGGACATAATTTCGAAAACTCCTGATGGAATTCTTGAAATGATGAAGATTAAAGGCATTGGTCCAAAAAAAATTTCAATCATTTGGAAGGACATGAACGTTGAAAGTGTTGGTGAACTTTTGTATGCCTGCCAGGAAAACAGGTTGTCTCTTTTAAAAGGCTTCGGAAAAAAAACACAGGACAATTTTATTGAGTCAATTGAATTTTATTTAACGCAACAAGGAAATTATTTATATGCACAAGTAGAAAATATTGCCATAGAATTGGAGCAATTTTTTCGAAAAATTTTTCACTCAGATAAGATAAAAATTTCAGGAGCCTTTCAAAGACAAGACGAAACAATTGAAGCGCTCGAATATGTAATTCCTTTTTCTGAAAAAATTATTTTAGAAAAAATTGCTGATGATAAAGCCTTTAATCTTTTAGAAAAAACCGATGAATATTTATTATACAAATACAACGATGGAATTAAAATAAAGCTTTACATAGCTAATGATAAAAGTGTCGTAAAAAAAGTATTTGAACTAAGCAGTTCTATCGAATTTCTCGAATCGTTTTATGCCGTATGTAACGCAAAAAAAATTGAAGCTTCTTCAAGTGAAGTGGAGATTTTTGAAGCTGGAGGATTGCAATATATTCCTCCATTTTTACGGGAAAGCAAAACTATTTTGGCTCTCGCAGCCAAAAATGCCATTCCCGAAGTAGTGCAACCTGGCGACATCAAAGGAATTATCCACTGCCATAGCAACTGGAGCGACGGCTCAAATACGGTTGAAGAGCTCGCGATGGCTTGTAAATCTCAAGGATATGAATACCTCGTTTTGAGTGACCACAGCAAATCTGCCTTTTATGCGCAAGGCCTTACGGAGGAAAAAATAAGTGCGCAACACCAGCTTGTTGATGAATTGAATAAAAAGCTTTCGCCTTTCAGAATTTTTAAAAGTATTGAAAGCGATATTTTAAATGATGGTAACCTGGATTATAGTAATAATATATTATCAACATTTGATCTTGTTATTGCTTCGGTGCATTCCAATTTAAAAATGACTGAAGAAAAAGCAATGATGCGGTTGATCAATGCAATTGAAAATCCCTACACTTCTATTCTTGGCCATATGACGGGACGATTGTTATTAAGTCGCAAGGGTTATCCCGTTGATTACAAAAAAATTGTAGACGCGTGCGCTGCTAATAAAGTTGTTATAGAAATAAATGCTCATCCCCGCAGGCTTGACATGAGATGGCAGTGGCTTGAATATGCCTTATCAAAAAACATTATAGTTTCCATAGATCCTGATGCACATTCCATTGCAGAATTTAAAAATACGCGGTATGGAGTACTGGTGGTTCAAAAGGGAATGGTAACCGCAAAACAAAATTTAAGCAGCTTCACCTTACATGAAATGGAAAATTTTTTAAAAGAAAATAAGAAGAGATAAGAAATCTTACTTTAAATAATTAAGCAATAGTTACCGGCAATTCAACGTAAAAAATTGTCCACCTGCCCGGCATTGTCTCAAACCATATTTTGCCATTTTGCTTTTCAACTATTCCTTTACACATGGCAAGCCCAAGACCTGTACCAGATGTTTTTGTTGTAAAGTTTGGTACAAAAATCTTACTGCGCATTTCTTCAGGAATACCGCTGCCATTATCTTTCACAGATACAGTAACGTAATTGCCTGACAGTTGGCTACGCATTTCAATTACCGCATTCCTGTCTTCCGGAACTGATTGCACCGCATTTTGAAGAAGGTTTGTAAACAACCGGTTTACCTGGGTTCTGTCAGCTTCTATCAAAAGCTCACCAGGCTGCAGGTATGTATTAATCTGTAATTTTTCATTAGTTGAATAGAGCGATGAAACGTTCACAAGTGTTTGGTTGAGATCGAACTGCTGGTTTTTTGAATTTCCAATATTTGCAAATTGAGCAAAGTCTCCGGCAATTTTTGCAAGGTGTTCTATTTGTTCTAACAAGATATGTGCAACGTGTAATGAGATCTTTTTAACATCAGGCGAATTATTATCGATGGCCATTTGCAGGTATTGTAAATTGAGCTTCATAGGCGTAAGAGGATTTTTAATCTCATGGGCAACCTGCCTTGCCATTTCGCGCCATGCTCCTTCTCTTTCACTTTTTGCCAGAAGCTGCGCACTTACGTCCAGCTTTTTTACCATCTTGTTATATTCAATTACTAACTCGCCAATTTCATCACGCCGGGTCCATACAATTTCTTCATTACCTTTTTCAAGATTTACTTCTTTCATTTTATTGCTGATGAGCGAGAACGAATGAGTAATTCTGTTGGTTATAAATAGCGCAATAATGCCAGCCACTAAAAAAATAAACGCATTGAGATTTATTATTGTAACAAGAAAATTGGAGATCTCATCTTGCAGATTATTCTGCGATTCAAAATAAGGAATGTTTAAAAAAGCATATTCATTACCAGCTTCGTCCCTTACAGGCACATAATTGCTCAGGTAATCCAGACTGCCTATTTTTTGCTCCTGGGAATACTGAACATCTTTTAATTTATCTAAATGAAAGTAGGCTATCGGGTCCATTTTTTCACTTACAATTCCTTTCCTGTAAGGCAATGGCAAAGACGATACTTTTAAATTTCCATCAAGATCATATAGATTAATATCCGCTGCATGAATACCGGCAACTTTATTAATTGTTTCTTCTAATTTGCCATTAGACACTGAATCAAAATTCATCAATTGCTTTTCGGCGATCGACATTGTATCAATAGAATTACGAATTTCATTTTCCATTATGTGAATGGTATGGCTGAGCTTTTCCCTGTTGTTACTATGATAACGGCTGATAAAAAACAAAATCGTTGTAACGCCGATTACTAAAAAAGAAAAAATACTAATCGTGATAATAGTGCCATGCACCTGGTTGCGAATGGTAAATTGCCAGAAAGATCTTAGATCTTTTGAGGTTATTTTTCCGCCAACTAATTTATTTAAAAGATTAAAGAGAACCGTAATTACCAGGAACGAACAAAATAAATACGCAAACAGTGTAATGGACTCAATAAAAATATTATCCTGCCTTGCGATGACTATAACTTTGTCTTTATTGGCGCGGTACCAAAGTTCTTCATAACCATCGCGGTTAACCGTTCGGAATTCATTATATGTAAAAGAACTGGAATCGATAGACGTTGGAAAAGGATAATCATTGTTGCTGCTGCTTAATTGGTTTTTATTGTAAGCAGCAAATGCATAAATAGAAGAGTTTTCAATGGAGTTAGAACCGCCTTTGGAAAACAGTTCGGGGTAAAGTGCATCACTCTTGAATTTTTTCGGTTTTGAAACAAGAAAAATATATCCTTTATTTTTTCCTGAGGTATCAATAATTTCTCTTTTACTTATATAATTAAACCGATCATAAGAAATATCATAATAAAAAAGTCCCGGCACTTCTGTTGGCTTTCCCTGGGTTTGTATGATCGCATTCAGCGAATTAAAATTTGTTGAATCATCATTGTATAACGGTTCTTCGAGGCCATCAAAAGTATAAATCCTTGTATCATATTTATTGAGATAGCCGGAAAAATTTTCATTTATTAAACTGTCTTTCAAAATTTTATTAGTGATAGGATTCTTCAGCCTGTCGAACATATCTACCAGTGCATCGTTACTAAAATCACTAAGAATAATATTTATAATTCTTTGGCTTGCCGGATCTTCTTTATTGGCAAGGTTCACTGCAAAAGTTTTTCTCTGCTCCAACTCTTTCTTTCGGTTTTGAATAACAATAGCAGCCGTTATAGAAACCGAGAAAAAGAAGACCCAAAAAATAAACCGTGAAGCAATAAGGTTAGATGCATGTAAAGCAAGAAAACCTTTGTTGAGTAGAAACATAAAAAATAAAAGCCAGAGCAGCAGTGATAAATCGAAGGCGACATGTTCCGAATGCAGTCTAAGTGTTATCAGCACCAGGCCTATAATCGCAATGAATAAATATAGAAACCAATTTGGTTTAAAAATGGCCTTTACAGGATTATAAAGAATTTGTATAAGAAAGAAATATCCTGTAGCCACGCAACTCAAAACAATAAAGCCGGTGAGGCTATAGATATTGAGGATCGTAAAAAAATTAAGAACGTCGAAAGAAATTTGCGAATCAGAAACCAGGCTTCGTACAATATCGCCACATATTACAGTGATCGCAATCATTACACAAGAAATAAATCCAACGGCAACATATTTTTTAAACTTCGTCTTAAAATTGAAAACGGCATATCGGCCCCGATAATGGAACCTGATGAAAAGAACAATCCATAAAAATAAAAATGAATTGATCAGTAAATCGCCTAACGACCGCAGCACTGAATTAGAACCATAAATGGAAGGATCAAATAAATCAAGTTGCCTGAAGTTTAATGGGATCGGCAAAAAATAACTTAACAATCTTAATAACAACACCGGTATTATTAAAATTAAGAGAGAGGGCCAAAATCCTTTTCTTTCAAAATAAAATCTTGCCAGTTTATGAATAAAAAACAGCACCAATATTCCTGCAACAATTCTAAACCAAAGAGACACAATATTATCGTGGCTGATTACTGAGTCTTTAATGCGCTTGATGTAAAAAAGTTCTTTACCGCTTATAGCGCGAACTACTGAATCTGTTGGCTTAAGACTGATGTCGTACTCCGTTTGAATATTGTTGATTGCTACGAAAGAATTATGCAGGTATTTATTTTCTACATAATAATTCCACTTTACCGGTATAAGACCAACGATTGAATAAAGTGATCCGTCAGTTTTTTCATACGATTTTTTGTTGACGACATACCAACCGTTTTTAAGGCCTTTGAATGTCATTCCGTCGGGGTCGCTTAAAATTGTTGAGTCCGGCTCAATTATTTGGGTATTCCAAAAAACAGGATCCGGATTTTCAAAAGGAGTGATGCGATAGATGAAAACGAAAAATTTTTTATCTACCAATGCATCAAGATCCTTCTCATCATAATCCCCATCAATAATGTCGTTTAATAATGCAGTGTCTTTTACAAAAGCTTCAATCTTTTTTTGATTTTTATAAATATCCCTTTGTACCTCGTGTTGTACGGCTTTGGTTGTTGAGTTGCCGCTCCAATAATTATCAATAATAAATGATAAAGTAAATAACCATGCAGATGCCACTAACAGGTACCCGTTTTTTCCAAAAAAACTATTGGTGTTTTGAATAAATTTCCACATCACTATTTCTGTTTCTTTATTTCATTCCACATGGCATCCATTTCTTGCAAGGACATGCTGCTTAGATCATGGCCATTTTTCGCAGCAGTTTCTTCCATTTTAGTAAACCGGTTTATAAATTTTTTATTCGTGAGTTCCAGTGCATTTTCGGCATCAACATTTAAAAATCTTACATAATTAATTACAGAAAAAAAAAGATCGCCAGCTTCATCTTCAATAGAATCCTGGTTGCCGGAATTTATAGCCTCGGTTAGTTCCGCCTTCTCTTCTTCTATCTTCTCCCACACCTGCTCTTTAGTTTCCCACTCAAAACCAACTTGTTTTGCTTTTTCCTGCAGGCGCATTGCCTTTACCATTGCCGGCAATGATTTTGGAACGCCGCTTAAAACTGATTTTTTGCCTTCAGCTAACTTTATTTGCTCCCAATTCTTCTTTACATCTTCCTCACCCTTTACAATTACATTTCCATAAATGTGCGGATGCCTTTTAACCAGCTTTTCGCAAATCGCATCGATCACTTCCTGCAAGGAAAATTTATTTTGTTCCTCAGCAATTTTAGAATAGAAAATAATGTGAAGCAATAAATCGCCTAATTCTTCTTTAATACCTTTCCAATCTTTATCAGTAATTGCGTCGGCAAGCTCAAATGTTTCTTCAATCGTTTGCTGTCGGAGCGTATGGATTGTTTGCTTTTTATCCCATGGGCATTTTTCGCGCAGCTCATTCATAATTTCCACCAGTTGTCCAATACCTTTATTATCGAGCATACAATTTTATATTATAGAATTGATATTTTAACCAGGCTTAATCCTGTTCCGGCCACTACAGGCAGTAATATTAAAAACAAATGATGGAAGATTTGTTTAAAGGTTTCAACGCCGTAATTTTCTCCATTAGCAACAAAGACAATATTTTGCGCTAAGTGCCGTTCAAACTTAATGGCAGTTGCTTTGTTTTCTTTAGGAAGATACAACACCTTTTTATTTAACATTTAATAAATTATGGTTAAAAATACCAAAGTAAATATTCGGGTGAAATTATTCAGTTATTTTACGGCAATGTATACCCCGAAATTAAAACAATCCAATTTTCCTAAAATGATAAGATCACTTAGACCGTTTCTCTTCATGTTTTTTCTGCTTTCCTGTATTTTTACCGACTCTGCAAAAGCCCAATATTATTATAAAGATATTTGGAACAACCAACAGCTAATAAAAGAATTTTCAATTTTAAAAAATGATAATTTAAGAACGATAAAAATTAAAAGCTTTGAGGATGATGGCGAACCGAGTGATGGATTTTTTTGTGAGAAGAAAATCAATAAAGGCTTTTCTCAATCGCAGATGATTTCGAAATCGTACATAACCGGGCAATCGCTTTTAGTATCTGATTATAATGCTGATGGCCGGCCGGTAAAATCAACCGATGATACACCTACCACAATTAGCGCTACCAATTATGAGTATGACCAAAGCGGGAAATTAACATTGATACGCACAACTACCAAGGCCGACGATGACTCAGTAATGATAGTTGAAACGCATGAATATTTTTATGATGAAAAAGGGTTACCTGCAAAAATGCTGCGAAAGAAAAACGACGTGTTGATCGCTACTGTAAAATTTTTAAATGATGCAGCAGGAAATACCATTGAAGAAGACGTAGATAACGACAGCAGAACTGAAAAAAAATATTACTATTATTATGATAGCAAGAACAGGCTTACGGATGTTGTTCACTATAATTATAGCGCTAAAAGATTGCTCCCAAGTTATATGTATGAATATAACGCGCAAGGCCAGCCAAAACAGATGATATCAACTGAAGAAGGTGGATCCAATTATTTCATTTGGAAGTATTCGTATAATGATAAAAACCTACGCGAAACAGAAAAATGTCTGTCAAAGGAAAGACGATTGCTGGGAACAATTCAATATGAATATAATTGATAACTCGCTGGCCCGTCCCTTCTTTTAATTATTTACAAATCGAATCTTCGTTTATCAGGTAGACTTGCCTAATCTTAAAATTAGCGTCTACGCCCCATCAACAACATTACCGTTAGTATGCCGTTGCGGCAGTATTGTTGGAAAAAATATTCATTGACTAAACGCTGCAACTCCTTACCCGACTTTATTTTGAATTATAGCAGTTTTAACCTGTGTATAAAACTATTAACCCTAAAATATGTTCCGGCATTAAAGAATAATAAATAATTTTAAACCATGATAGAAATTGTTCAGCGGCCATGGCCGTGGTATGTAGCCGGGCCTTTAATTGGCTTAATGGTTCCTTTATTATTAATATTGGGCAATAAGACGTTTGGAATTTCTTCTTCCTTAAGACATGTATGTGCCATTTGCCTGCCTCAAAAAATTCCTTTTTTTCATTACGATTGGAAAAAAGAAGCCTGGAATTTATTTTTTGTTGGCGGGGTTGTATCAGGTGGCTTTATTGCCGCCACATTTTTAATGAACGGTCAGCCAGTTATCATAAATCCGAAATTGGTAACGGAACTTTCATCTTATGGAATTACGGATTATCATTCCATGGTTCCAAAACAACTTTTTAATTGGCATCAATTGTTTACAATAAAGGGTTTTATCCTGATGGTTGTTGGTGGTTTTTTCGTTGGCTTTGGAACCCGCTACGCCGGCGGTTGCACTTCAGGCCATTCTATAATGGGATTATCAAATTTGCAATTTTCTTCGCTGTTAGCAACCATTTGTTTTATGGCTGGTGGTTTTATTATGGCGAATCTTATTTTACCACTAATTTTAAAAATGTAATAATGAGCAATACAGCGATAATAAAAAAAATTAATGATAATACTGATTTTGAAGTGCGCTCTTTGGATGAAATGTCTTTTAATGAATCAGCTTTAACGCATCCATGGTGGTATAACATAAAATACCTGTTTGTTGGAATTTTATTTGGAATTATATTGGTCAAATCTGAAGTGATATCGTGGTTCAGGATCCAGGAAATGTTCCGGCTCGAAAGTTTTCACATGTATGGCGTAATTGGTTCTGCAGTCATCACAGGCATGATCTCTATATTAGTGATAAAAAAATTTAAAATGAAAACTATTTATGGCGAAAAAATCAAATTATATCCGAAGAAATTTAATAAAGGCCAAATTTATGGCGGGTTAATATTTGGTTTAGGATGGGCGCTTACTGGTGCATGCCCTGGCCCTTTGTTTGCCACCATTGGCACTGGCGCCTTAGTTATTTCAGTTGCATTATTAAGTGCCATCGCAGGCACCTGGACTTATGGATATTTACGAGAAAGGTTGCCACATTAATAAATATTTTTTATGCTCTTTGCAAGAAAAATAAATATTACTTCTTTTATTATCATTTGTTCAATCGTCATCATGACAATTTTATTAGTGTCGTGCAATAGTAAAAATGACGACGATAGAAAAGACAGATCCTTATCTAATGCACCTTGGTATGGCTGGAATAAATACCAGATAAAGCCTGAAGATTCGTTAGTTCGATTAGGGCACGATCTTATTGAAAATACTTCTTATTATTTTGGGCCCAAAGGAAAAATAGCGACGATTTCAAATGGGATGAATTGCCAGAACTGTCATATAGATGGAGGCACTATTCCTTACGGTAATAATTTTAGCGCGGTGATAGCTACCTATCCCCGATTCAACAATCGCAGCAATGACTCTCAGTCAATTGCGAGCCGGGTAAATGATTGTTTTGAGCGAAGCCTGAATGGGAAAGCGATTGATACAACCGGTCTTGAAATGAGAGCATTTCTCGCTTACTTCCATTGGCTTGGCGACGATATTCCTAAAGGAAAGAGACCTGTAGGTTCAGGTATACCACAATTAAAATTTATGGATCGCGCCGCCGATCCTTCAAAAGGTAAAATAGTTTTTGTAAATAATTGCCAGCGTTGTCATGGAAATAATGGAGAAGGACAACCAAATGCCGATGCCTCCGGCTATATATATCCTCCGCTTTGGGGGGCCAATAGTTATAATAGCGGCGCTGGTATGTATCGCTTATCTTCCTGCGCAGGATTTATAAAAAATAATATGCCCGTTAAGGAAGCCAGTTATCGGCATCCTAAACTTAAGGAAGAAGAAGCGTGGGATGTTGCTGCATTTATTAACAGCCAGCCTCGCCCGGTAAGCGAATTTAAAAATGATTATCCTAATCTCGCTCTCAAACCAATAGACAATCCCGCCGGGCCTTACATTGATACTTTCAGCGAAGAGCAACATAAATACGGTCCCTTTAAACCAATAAAACTTGCCATGGATAAATTGAAGAAATAAAATCTTCATCCAGGCATTTTAATACTTTATATTCTCGTTTAGGTTTAATTAAAGAAACACATTTGGTCTTTCGTTAATTTTACAAAAAAAAACAGCATGGATATTATAAAAATGGAAAGAAAAACAGGCGATTATGGATTTGAGGCAATCGACGAAAATGATAATACATTACACACGGATTCGAGTATTGAAAATGGTGGAAGTAATTATGGTTTCAGGCCTATGCAAATGATCCTGGCGAGTTTAGGAAGTTGTAGTGCAATAGATATTGTATCCATCTTAAAAAAGCAAAAGCAAACGGTAGAAGATCTTAAAATAAGGATTGAAGGTGAAAGAGAACAAAAAGCAATTCCATCTTTATGGAAATCTGTAAATATCTTCTTTGAAATCTACGGAAATATTGATGAAGAAAAAGTAAGAAAGGCAACCGCATTATCAATGGATAAGCATTGTTCCGTTGCAGAAACATTACGGCGTGGTGGCACTCACATTACCTGGCATCTAAATGTTATTAATTCAAAAACTGCAGTGGCTCAATAATTTTTTATTGTAAAATTTATGATGGATACAAATTTTTTTGAACATCTTTTGAGCAGGCAGCAACAAAAAGAAATTGTTCCTGCAAACGATATTATTGCTTCCTGGGCGCTAAGCCTGATCGGATTATTATATCCTGAGCTGTCAATATCTTCTTACGCTTTAACCTCGGAAATAGAGGAAGAATTTAATAGCATGGAAGCAGATCTTGTAAAAATTTTACGTGCTACAAGGGCTTGTGAAAGTTGTAATAATGAAGAGATCGCCAAAGAATTTTTTAAAAATATTCCTTCGCTTTACAAGGTTCTTAATACAGATATTCATGCATTAATAACCGGCGACCCTGCGGCAAGAATAGAGTTTGAAGTAATTCGCGCTTATCCCGGATTTTATGCGTTATGTTTTTACCGTATTGCGCACGAATTGCTAACGCTGGAGGTTCCGCTGTTGCCCCGCATACTTACAGAACACGCTCACTCAAAAACCGGCATCGATATTCATCCCGGCGCAATAATAGGCGATCATTTTTTTATTGATCATGGCACTGGTATTGTCATTGGCGAAACTGCAGAAATTGGTAATCATGTAAAATTGTACCAGGGCGTTACGCTTGGCGCTATGAGTGTTGATAAATCCCAGGGCTTCACGAAACGCCATCCTACGGTTCAGGATCATGTAGTGATTTATTCCGGTGCTACAATATTGGGTGGAGAAACAGTTATTGGCCATCACAGTGTTATTGGTGGTAATGTGTGGCTTACAAAGAGTATTTCTCCGGGTTCGTTAGTTTATCATAAGCCGGAAATTACCGTCGTGGAAAACAAAATTGTGAATTACTAATTATGGCTACTATCCTGGATACAGTTGGCAACACCCCATTAGTTGAGTTGCAAAATTTGAATAAAAATAAAAAGGTAAAAATTTTCGCCAAGCTGGAAGGTAATAATCCCGGTGGCAGCGTGAAAGACAGGCCGGCACTGAATATGATAAAAAGCGCCCTGGAGCGCGGCGACATAAATAAAAGCTCAAAACTTATTGAGGCAACCAGCGGCAATACAGGAATAGCCCTTGCCTTAATGGCGAAATTATTTGGACTAGAAATAGAACTGGCAATGCCCTCTAACTCTACTCGTGAGCGTGTAGTAACTATGGAAGCTTTTGGCGCGAAAGTAACTTTACTTGAGAGCATAGAAATTTGCCGTGATTATGCCGGGGAAAAGGCAGCATCCGGGGCATTTTATTTATTAGATCAATTTGCCAATCCTGATAATCCGTTAGCCCATTACAAAACCACCGGCCCCGAAATTTGGAAAGATACCAACGGGGCAATAACCCATTTTGTAAGTTCCATGGGAACAACAGGAACCATAATGGGATGCAGCCGCTATTTAAAAGAAAAAAATAAAGACATTCAAATTGTAGGTTGTCAGCCTTCTGAAGAATCTTCTATTCCCGGTATAAGAAGATGGCCGGTTGAATATCTTCCTAAAATTTTTGAGCCTTCAAGAGTTGATAGAAAAATGGATGTTACACAAAGTGAGGCGACAGAAATGACGCGTAAACTTGCACGTGAAGAAGGCATATTTGCGGGGATGAGCAGTGGAGGCGCGGCTTCAGCAGCATTAAGGCTTGCTGAAGAATTGTCTTCGGGCATTATTGTCTTCATCGCATGCGATCGTGGTGACCGATACCTCAGCAGCGATTTGTTTGGTTAAAATCCGGGCTCGTTTATCTTATTGATAATAACTTTGGCTCGCAAATACTAACTGGGAAGCGGTTCCATAAACGTCACGATTGTGAGCCCTTGCAGGATGCCATGCCGGTGAATTTTTCAGCGCTGCAACCACAATCTTATCAATTGCAGGTACAATTGGTGCATTCACTTCTACATCAATAATTTTCCCCTCTTCGTTAACACTTCCGCTCACCAACACAAATGCTTCAGAACCAATTTTAAACTCATAACCTCCGGGGAAGAATATGTTTTCAGAAATATATTTCCTCCAGCCTTTAGCTCCACCGACAAATTCCGCCGGCGTGTCATTATTGGTTGTATCGCTCATTGGATTTCCGTCTTCATCAAAATAATTTTTATCAATTAATTTATCATGGTCATACATTTCCAGGGAACTTAATTTTCCATTCTTATGAAAATATTGCCACTTGCCCTGGTGCTTATTAAAATCTACATAGCGGCCTGCAGAAGAAGGATTGCCATTATCAAACCAGGAAATATAAACTCCATTGCCATTCGTATCAAGATTGAGAGAATCCTTGGCCGAACCATTACTATACCAACCTAACGAAGCCCCGCTTAAATGGCCATCAGTATAACTATCAGAATCTTTTATACCCTTATCAGGAAAATAACTCATCCAAACTCCCGTCTTTTTGCTATGAACATATTGCCCGGACGATTTTACCGTTCCGTCAGGATAGAACCAATAAAAAGTTCCGTTCGGCATTGTGCTTTCCTTGTCTTCATACAAGCCCATCATTTGAAGTCTTTTCAGGTTAATAAAAAAATCAGTCTTAAACCATCCTGAATCAGTTTTCTTTTCGAGAGAGTAAAACCTTGCATCATCCATCGGGCATTCGCGCCAGTAATAATTATAATAGTGTTCTACTTTATTTTGCGAAAAACACAGAGAAGCTGATAATAAGCATAGAACCAGGGGCAAATAAATAATCCGCATAGCATGTTAATTTTGGCAATAAAAAATTAAACTAAAATAAATAATTGATAAACAACGTTTGTTTGCAGCATATTCTTTAAAACTGCGTAATAGCGTAGCTACTAAATTTGAAATACTATCGTTTAAATCAGAAAGCTTACTCATTTAAATAGCCAGGTTTCAATTTAAGTTTTACGGCATTAACACAACGTAATTCCGCTTTTATTTATTTTGATTGGAGACTTAAAAAGGTGATTATTCTTAACATTATCTTCATTTTTACCCGTTTACACATTGAAGTTTAATTTATAATTTTACTGATAGGTACTTTCATTCAACTTTTTAATTCTAGTTAATCTTTCTTAATTCGAAACCAGGTTTATCATTATATCTTTTTACCCTTTCACCATAATAAATGCCTTTTACCTTTTCTCATCCCGCTATAGTTTTACCGGCAACTTATCTCAACAAAAAATGGTATTCACTTACTGCGCTGATTGCAGGAAGCATGATTCCGGATTTTGAATATTTTATTCGAATGAGAGATAGGAGTAAATACAGTCACACATGGACGGGACTATTATGGTTTGACATTCCCCTTGCATTATTGGTGATTTTTATTTTTCATAACGTAGTGAGAAATGCACTCATTGACCATTTGCCTTTTAGTCTCAATGTGCGACTTTCGAAATTTGAAGAATTTAACTGGAACAAATATTTCCAGGACAATAAAATTGTTGTGCTGGTGTCGTTAATTGTTGGTATTACCTCTCATCTCCTTTGGGACGATTTTACACATGAAAGCGGTTTTTTTGTAGAAGTCATTCCAATCTTAAAGGCACAAGTAAATATTTTTAATCACACGGTGCCAGTGTTTTTAATCCTGCAATACGGATGCTCAGTTCTTGGGGGCATCGTTATTTTAATGGTGGTACTTAAGTTGCCTGAAGGAAAAAAAACGAAGCATAATCACATCCTTAATTATTGGTTATTAGTTACCCTTATAACCATCTTTGTTGTAAATGTCAGGTTGTTTATGGTTGAAATATATAACAGTTATATTGACTCCGACGACATAATTGTAGTTATAATTTCCGGTGGCCTAATTGGCATAACTGCTGTGTCTGTTGTTCTTAAAGAAAATAAGAAAAGAAATATTTATGCACATCTAAATAGAATTAATAATAAATAAAATAATATTATAGCTCAAAATTTAACTCAACTTATAAATGCTAACCAGCAATTATTTTACTATATTTTTTTTCAGGTCAAGCGCGAAAGAATCAAACAACACTGGCGGGTTTTTCCAGGGTTCCTGCTGGCGTGGAACCGTATAATATTCCCCGGTTAATTTTTTGCTGGTCATATCGATTGAAACAGTCATAAATCCGTGGCGATCTTCGCAATATTTTTCAAATATTACATCTTGAAATGACGATGGTACCGGCGTTTGAATTTTTGTTTTTCCAACATTTATATTATGCAAATGCCAGTAACCGCCTGCTCCCGCTACAATAAAAGGAATTTGCTTTTTGCCAATCTTCCGTGTGAAGCGCTGGTAGTTATGTACGTGCCCGCTAAAAATAATATCCGGGTAAACGTTGGCTTTAGCAAAACAATCATCTAACAATTTTTGCATAGAAGCACTCGCTCCATGATGCGCATCCATGGAATATGGCGGATGATGCAACGATACAATTAGCGCCTTATTATTTCTTTCAATATTTGCCGTTGCCAGTTCATTAATAAACCATTTTTGCTGATCTGCTTTTATTACACCGCCGCTGGGCACGTTAGTATACAAACCAATTATATTAGCTACCGGTGTAAGTAAAGTCCAATAAACATTTGGCTGTATCATCGTTGTTCTTACAGCATCACTTGTCTCAGGCGGAATGGTTGCTGTTTTGGCGCAAAATATTTTCACAAAAGCATCAAGACTCGCTGGCTTTGAAACATCGGTCGGATCTACATCTCCATCGTGATTACCCGGAATGGCAAATATGGGTGCGGGATAAAATTTATAAGGCTCAAAAAATTGAACATCGTATTCGCTTAGTTTTCCATAGTAATAAACCACATCACCGGGAATGTATAGAAAAGAAGGATTCAGTTTTCCTTTTATATTCCCAAATTGTGTTTCCATGTGTTCACTAACTAACACCTGGTCTTGCGGGTTTTGAACTCCGCCGACATCAGCCGTTAAATGAAAGATCATCTTCTTTGAATTGTTGATCGTATCATAATTGGTTGCGGAAATAATTTTACTAAGATCTAAATGATAAGGGTATTTACCGCTGGGAGGCGGTAAAGTTTGAAAAGTACCATTTGGAAAAAATGCCGCCTCCGGCATTATGCCTAAAACCGGCCTGGGTTGAATGAATTGCTGTTCCATTTATATTAAAATTTAGTTTTATTTGGAAAGGCCTTCATAAGATATTAAAAGCTATTGCGCTCTTATACTTCTTCATTTATTGCTAAACAAAAAATATTAATTCCTTAAAACAACGAGGTAAGCTTTATAAAACGCTTCGAAAATAAATGACCGGAAACGTTCTTCAAGAGAGGTAATGCAATCAAGATGCTCAAAAACTATTCAACCGGAAATTAAAAAAAAATAGGGAATATCAGAAATATTCATACTATAATAAAAAATAAAACTTTTATCAGTTCTTAAAGTGCCAGGCCTTCGGCTTTGCAAAGGCACGCAATCCGGCATGTGAAAGTGTAACTCCAAACCCGGAATGTTTTCTGCCGCTCCAGGGAAGTGGAGCGCTTACCCGGTCACAACAATTCCAATAACCGGTACCGGTGTTTATTTGTTGAAGTATTTGTTGAGCTCTTGATTTGTTACTACTGTAAACTGAGGCCGTTAACCCATATTCAGTATCGTTCATTAATTGAATAGCCTCTTCATCATTTTTCACTTTCATTATTCCAATGATGGGGCCGAAAGACTCATCACGCATAACTTTCATATCGTGACTAACATTAGTAAGAATAGTGGGTTCAAAATAATATCCTGGCTGGTCAATACGCTTTCCGCCGGTTAAAATCGTCGCTCCCTTTTTCTCCGCATCATCAACCTGTTCTTGCAAAGTATTTAATTGCTCTTTTCGCGTGAGCGGCCCGAAATAAATTCCTTTTTC
>JBDTKB010000030.1:0-5191 GCA_039935555.1 Ginsengibacter sp.
TTGGGATTACGCCACGTAAAGTGCCAGATTTAATGTCCTTTGTAACTTTAAACACCTCATGCTGGTTCATCGTTCCAATAAGATGAATTATGCCAAGGGCTGCGGCAGATGTGGGTGGCGCACTAACTATAAATTCTCTTTTTTCCCCGGTGAGGGTTACCTGTAAAGAGACTCCATATTCTTTCGCCGCAGGCAAATCGGTTATATGCTCTGTTCCCTTTTCATCTTTCCATTTTGCGGTGAAGGTTTCGCCGGCCTTAGGGAAAGTATAGAAATAACCCATACCATCATGTATGATGTGAAGGCTGTCAATTTTTGCACCATGGTTATCTTCAATCATTCCTTTTATTTTCACTGGCCTTCCCCACTGATCATTTGCTTTAAAAGCAATTTTATTTGTAACGCCTTCTATTGCATCGCCACCTTCCGGAAAAAATTGTAAGGATGGAATTACGGCATTTTTTTGAGAGGCAGTCGGAGTTGTTTTTGATAAAATGCGTATATCCTTATTGTATAGAAATGATGAATCAAAATTTAGCATCCATTTGGTATAGGCTTTTACATGAATAAATTTGCCGATGTACGTGGGTGGAATATCAAATTGGCCAGATGCCGTGGCGTATATTACCGGTATAAGGCTGTGCAAAAGAAGTTTTCCCTTATCATCCGTCCAGTCGATGTAAAATGTTTTGCTATCATCGGCCGGAAAAATACCGTTCATTAAATATACTTTATACCACACTGTTTCCCCGGCGGCATAATTAGATTTATCATAATGTAGGTAAGGCCTTTCCTGCCCATATTCGGTTGCATATTTTTCAATAGTAGAATCAATATTTTGTGCAGAAGTTACCAGGGATGAAAATAGAAAAACAAGAACAGCAGGTATAGATAATTTCATTTTTAGAACCATATTTTTTATTAAAAGCAAAACAGCATGTAAATTAATGTAAGAGGATGTAGGAAACAAAGCTGGTGAAAGTTTAACAACAATTTTATGCAATCTCCGTTTGATGAAATTAGTTATTTTAATTTTCAAAAATTTTATTGAGGGTATTAATAAAAATTGTTCAATAGTTTTGACCGTCAAATGTTTCATATGTTATTTGAAAAAATTACCGAACAACCTTCCACTTACAGGCACCTTGAGAAAATGCCGGTAGGTGAGATTATTTCTATTATGAACCGGGAAGATAAAAAGGTTGCGGATGCAGTTGAAAAAGCACTTCCTGAAATTGAAAGCCTCATTAGTGAACTGGCAGATAAAATGCTGGCGGGCGGCAGGCTTTTTTACATTGGTGCAGGCACCAGTGGCCGGCTGGGAATTTTAGACGCAAGTGAATGCCCGCCTACTTTTGGCGTACCGCAAGGCCTTGTTGTAGGCATTATTGCAGGTGGTAGCCAGGCAGTTACAAGCGCTGTTGAATTTGCTGAAGATGATGCGGAACAAGGATGGGAAGATTTAAAAGTTTATAATGCGAACGCCGCAGATTTTGTCGTTGGAATTGCGTCGAGCGGAACCACGCCCTATGTAATTGGTGCTTTACAAAAGTGCCGGGAAAATGGCATTTCTACCGGGAGTATTTCCTGCAATCCCGGATCACCTTTAAGCGCATACGCGGACTTTCCTGTGGAAGTTGTTGTAGGCCCTGAGTTTATAACCGGCAGCACCAGGATGAAAAGCGGCACCGCTCAGAAATTGATTTTAAATATGATTTCAACTACGGCAATGATTCAAATAGGAAGAGTGGAAGATAATAAAATGGTGAACATGCAACTTACCAACGAAAAGCTTATAAACAGGGGCACACAGATGCTTATGGAGAAATCCGGCATTACAGATACTGTGCTTGCAAAGCAATTATTATTAAAATACGGCAGCGTAAAAAAAGCCTCTGAAAATTATAAATAATAAGATAGGGGAATGATCGGAATTTTATTAAATTTATAAAGCAAATCTTAAATCGTTAACCAAAATATGCATTATGAAACTACAAACTTTACTTCTCCTGTTTTTTACTTCTATTTTTTTTACCGCATTTAGCCAGGATAATAACGTCGCCTATGCCATTACCGGCCAGGCAAATGCAAATTTTAACTGGACAGATATCCGAATGATAAACATGGCGTCTGGAAAGGAAGTTGCTACACTTTTTGAAAACGGTAAAACAAAATTTACTTTTTTAGATGCAGCAACACATAAACCAATTCAATGGAATGTAAATTATCAAGCACCAGGTTCGCAGAACGCTAATCTACCCGGCTCCGTTTCTAATATTGTTCAAAATCTTAATAATTCACCCACCAGCCTTATGAGTGCGGCAGCAGCTTATGATAAGCGGCATGATAAATTATTTTTTGCGTCGATGCGCACAGGGCAACTTTGCTGGCTGGATCTAAGAGCTGGAAATGAAACGCCGAGTTTTTATACACTGCAAACATCTTTGGTTAATAATGTTGATTATAACGATGAATCTTTCAACATAACCCGTATGACTATCGGGGCTGACGGTAACGGCTATGCGCTAACGAACGACGGCAATCATTTAATTCGGTTTACTACCGGTTCTAAAACGATCATCACAGACCTTGGTAACCTTGTTGATGCCGAATCCAATAATGGAATATCCGTTCATAATAAATGCAGCAGTTGGGGCGGCGACATAGTTGCAGATGCGTTTGGAAAATTATATCTCTTGTGTGCCAGCAAAAATGTTTTCATAATTGATCCCGAAACAAGGTTAGCAACATATAAAGGCACCATCAGTAATTTATCATCAACCTTTACTTTAAATGGCGCCGCAGTTATTGATGATAACAATGTACTTGTTAGCAGTGCCAATACTTTTGAAGGATATTACAAAGTGGATATCAATAAATTAGCAGGATCGAAAGTTATTACCGAAGGCAAAGTGTACAATGCATCCGATCTTGCAAGTTGCAATTTGCTCCACCAGTCTGAGAAGCAGAACAGCATTGGAGTTCCATCATTAAATAATTTAGAGGTTATTGGTAACAGGTTTATTTCTGTTTATCCAAATCCGGTAAGTAACGGGCAAATGAAAATAACTTTTGATGGCAATGCTGCAGGTAAATATAAAATTTCCGTAACTGATTTGCAGGGCCGTTTTATCGATAGTAAGGATGCCTATATTAAAGGCGCAGGCCAGGTTGAAAATTTTCAATTTAAGCGGAAGCAAGCTTCCGGAATGTATATGATAAAAGTTACGGACGGTTCGGGCAAATCAATTTATTCCGATAAGCTTGTAGTGGAATAATTTATTATTTTTTTTAACGAAGGGCTGTTCTTTTGAATGGCCCTTTTTTTATTGGCCACACCTCATATTTATTTTACCAAAGAATAAAACGTGCTATTACAACAATAGAAATAATAATTTTGTATAAAGAACAATGCATTTTTTGATGAATCTAAAAAAACACTAAGCTTGTTGGCATGCAGGATATAGAACCATTCGATAATTGGCAATATTTATACACCTCTGAAAATGATGAGCGATCACCTTTCTATGGTAGAGAGTATAGCGAATTTGCTTATACTCAAACGGTTTATAACTATTACATTCATCCGCTTTGGGATGAGTTTGGCAGCGCAACGCTTTACCTGAAAATACTGATGGCAGATTACCAGGAGCGATATGTAATTATTGAATTAATAGGCGAATGGAATGATGCTATTGAGAATGATATTATGCGGCTTAAGCGCGATGTAATTGACGAATTTTTGCGACAGGGAATTTCAAAATTTATATTAATAGCCGAAAATGTTTTAAATTTTCACAGTAGTGATGATAGTTATTATGAAGAGTGGTTTGAAGACGTTCATGATGTAGGTGGCTGGGTAGCTATCTTAAATATGCCGGAACAGACGCAATATGATTTTATAAGATCAAGATTAAATAATTATGTTGAACTCATCAACGTCAGTGCATGGCGAACGTTAAAGCCAGATGTGCTTTTTAATCAACTCGATAATATTTTCTTACGACGACTGACCTAACTAATCTACTTTTTTTTAATCAAAAAAAGATACAATTGATTCATTTAAACTTCCTGTAGTATTTTTGCTCATCTGAAATTTAACTCTCTCTTTTATGACGTGGAAAAATTTGTTCACTTCTTCTATTGGCAAAAAATTTTTAATGGGCCTTACAGGTTTTTTTCTGATCATTTATCTTATTGTTCATGCATCAATAAATGCATTGATATTTTATGATGATGATGGTGCAACGTTTAATAAGGCAGCTTATTTTATGAGCCGTAATTTTTTGATGCGTTTTCTTGAAGTTGGACTTTTTGCGGTGTTTATTTTGCATATTATACAGGGGCTTGTCTTATGGAGCAAGAACCGGGCGGCAAGAAAAATTAGCTATTCAAAAAGTAACTATCCGCCTGAAATAAAGTGGTATAGTCGCTATATGGGCTGGCTTGGTACCTTCCTCTTATTGTTTCTTGTAATGCATTTATATCATTTTTGGGCAGGCACCAAAAATGAAATGTACTTTAACGGACCAACCACAAATCTTTATTTGGAAATGAAAGACATCTTTACAAATCCTTTATTTTTTACTTTATACATGATTGGTTTAGCGTCATTGCTGTTCCATTTATTACAGGGCTTTCAAAGTGCTTTTCAAACGTTTGGAATTAACCACGGGAGATGGACCCCGATTGTAAAAGGAATCGGAGTATTTTATTCAGTTGCCATTTGCATTTTATTTGCAATGATGCCCATCTCGTTTATGGCAGGATGGTTACAATAAATCTTATGAAGTTGAAAACGTTTCAACATAAAATATTTAATACTAACGTATGGCTTTAGACGCAAAAATTCCCGCAGGTGATCTTGAACAAAAATGGACGAATTATAAAGACCATGTGAATCTTGTAAGTCCTACCAATAAGAGAAAACTGGAAGTAATCGTTATAGGAACTGGTCTTGCAGGCGCTTCGGCTGCGGCTTCCTTGGGAGAACTTGGCTACAAAGTTAAAGCCTTTTGTTTCCAGGATAGTCCAAGGCGTGCACATTCTATTGCTGCGCAGGGCGGCATAAACGCAGCGAAAAATTATCAGAACGATGGTGATTCGGTTTTCCGTTTATTTTATGAAACTGTAAAAGGCGGAGACTATCGTTCAAGAGAAGCAAATGTTTATCGACTCGCGCAGGAAAGTG
>JBDTKB010000031.1:0-16693 GCA_039935555.1 Ginsengibacter sp.
AGGAAATTAGATATTCGTACAACCGCATTTGGATTTTTATAAAAAACTAAAATTGAAAAAGCCTGATTTTTTTATTGTTGGAGCCCCAAAAAGTGGAACCACTGCTTTAAACAATTACCTGTCTCAACATCCCGATGTGTTCATGGCGAAAAAAGAACTTCATCGTTTTGGTTCAGATTTAAAAATGAAAATCATCCCTTCTGAAGAAGAGTATTTACAATCTTTTCAATATGCCGGAGAAGGCAAATTAATTGGTGAAGCATCGGTGTGGTACTTGTTTTCAAAAACCGCAGCCGCAGAAATTAAATCTTTTTCGCCTGCGGCAAAGATTATTATCATGCTGCGCAACCCGGCGGAAATGTTGCCCTCTTTACATAGCCAAAACCTTTATAACGGTAATGAAGACACGAAGAATTTTAAAAAAGCTCTGGATCTTGATGTTGAAAGAAAAATAGGGAAATCTCTCCCTGAATCAATTGACTTTTTTGCATTGCCATCTTATTTTGATTCAGCTTTATATTTTGAGCAGGTAAAAAGGTATCTGGATATTTTTGGAAAAGCAAATGTTCAAATTATCCTGTACGATGACTTTATAAAAAATACACAGCAAATATTTTTAGACACTTTGAAATTCCTGAACCTCGGTAGTGACACAAAAATCCAATTTTCAGTGATTAACCCAAATAAGAAAGTTAAACTGTTTGGGCTTCATAAATTTCTTAAAAGCCCACCTAAAAAAATAAAAAAAATTGTAAGAATTGTTCTTCCTGCCAAGAAAATAAGACATAAAATAATGCTGACCCTTTTTAAATTAAATTCAGCAGAGCAAAAAAGAAAAGACATGAATGAAGCGCTGAGAAAAGAATTGATTACTTTTTATAAAGATGATATTCAAAAGCTGGGTAAATTAATCAATCGCGATTTGTCAAATTGGACGAAATAAATGGCTTTTAAGCATTCCTTAATTCCCTTTCATTTTTATCCTATAAAATTTCAATCGCTCCCGGATAAAATAAATCTTCCTAAATTTAATTTTATGAATTATTAGAATGTCGCTACGTAAAAAAATAAATTTAAAAGCAAAGCCGGAAATCAATACCGGTTTTGGTATCAATCCGTCAAACTATGGCGGCCGTTTTCTTAATAAAAATGGGCGGGCTAATATCGAAAAAAAAGGCATAGGTTTTTTGGAAAAAATAAGCTGGTATCATACCATGCTGCTGTTGCCACGCTGGAAATTTTTTTCAATCATCTTACTTTTTTATGTGTGTAGTAACCTCGTGTTTGCAGGTTTTTATTTTTTTATTGGAATAGGAAGACTTGGGGAAATTCCTTCTTCGTCACAACTGCACAATTTTGCAGAAGCATTTTTTTTCAGCACGCAAACTTTCACTACCGTCGGCTACGGCCGCATTAACCCGGTAGGATATCTTTCCAGCACGATTGCTGCCTTTGAGGCACTATTCGGCCTTCTCAGCTTTGCCTTGGCAACGGGTCTATTATATGGAAGGTTTTCTAAACCGATCGCCTATTTGAGGTTCAGCGAAAACGCTATCATCGCACCCTATAAAGATATAAATGCTTTAATGTTTCGTGTAGCGCCTTTTAAAAATACAAATCTTGTTGATGCATCCGTAAATGTAACGCTCGGCATGACTGTTGACGAAAATGGGGTAAAGGTGAATAAATTTTACCAGCTCGACCTGGAGTTTAGCACTGTGACAGCGCTTTCATTAAGCTGGACAGTTGTTCATCCTATTACAGAAAAGAGCCCGCTTTACAATTTCACTAAGAGTGATTTCAAAAATCAAAAAGGAGAAATCCTTGTTTTTATAAAAGCGTTTGATGATATGTTTTCCAACATTGTAGTTGCGCGAACTTCATATGTTTTTGAAGAGGTACACCACGGCGCTAAATTTGAACCGATGTATGAAAGGGCTTCAACAGGCGATAAAACCATAATTTATATAAACAAGCTAAATTCAATTATACCCGCTACTCTAAATTCAATTTCTACTAATGAGGAATTGCCCGTCGATGATATAAAAATATAAAGCATCCTATTTTTGGGAGGATGCTTTATTTATCTAAACAGAATTGAATTATTTACTTCTTCACTTTATTGGCTTTATACCGCATGTCTGCAGTGCCGTCTTTTTTCTTAGGGCCTGCTGTCATAGTAGAAGTTTTAGTTACCTTGTTTTCCTTCATACGCATATCAGGCGTGCCATCTTTCTTCATCCCTGATTTTGCGGTTACTGTTTTAGTCTCCTGTGTTTTTACGGTTGGAGCTGTTGTTACGGTTTTCGGAGCGGTAACTGCCGTCTTTTGTTTTGTTGTTTTTGTTGTTTTTTTAACGGTGCTTGTTGCAGGTGCAGTTTGTGCATTGGCAACGCTAAACATAGACGCTACAAACATAGCTGCGATGATAATTCTTTTCATAATTAATAGTTTAATTTGAAATCCAAATTAAGAGATTAGCCAGACATTACTTGCAAAAAAACGCTAATAATACAATAGAACCGAAATTTTACAATATCGTGATAATGGCTATTTCAAACTTTTAATGATCGTAGCAAAATCAGACACGATCAAAGATGCACCTCCTACCAAACCGCCGTCTACATCTGGCTTCCCAAAAATCTCTTTTGCATTATTTGCTTTTACACTTCCACCATATAAGATTGAAATGCTTTCGGCAATTTCTTTACCAAATTTTCTTTCAAAAATATTTCTGATGTGTTTGTGCATTTCCTGTGCTTGCTCTGCAGTTGCCGTCTTTCCGGTTCCAATTGCCCAAATAGGTTCATAAGCAACTACGAAACCCTGAAGCTTTTCTGCTTCCAAATTAAAAAGGGATTCCTTTATCTGGGTCTCAACATACTCTGCCTGGCTTCCACTTTCTCTTATATCTAAAGGCTCTCCACAACAAAAAATGGGCTTCAATCCATTTTGTAAACTCACATCAACTTTTTCCGAAAGCATTTTATTATCTTCTCCAAAAATTTCGCGCCTCTCGCTATGGCCAATTATTACATACGCGATTCCAATAGATTGAAGCATTAGAACACTTACTTCCCCTGTAAAAGCGCCTGCAGTTTTAGTATAACAATTTTGAGCGGCAATATTATATCCTTTATTATTTTTTATTTTTTCCAGGGCAGGAAGAAGGTAGGGAAATGGTACCGCCATTACCACCTCACGGTTAGGGCTAATCGAAATATCTTCTTTAATGACTCCATCAATCAGATTATTTGCTTCATCAATGGTAAGGTTCATTTTCCAGTTAGCCGCAGCGATTTGTTTTCTCATTGTTTTTATTTTGTTTGATAAATATTTTTAAGTAATTCAATTTCTTCGCATGTTATTTCGAGGCCCTTTAATTTCTTCCAATTATTGATATCTCTTATTGCCTTTTCAAAAATATACTTTTCATTTCCCCAGGTAAAGTCATCTACAAATTTGGGAGGAAAAGCATTTCCGAAAATGTTGCAGCTTATTCCAATTACAGAACCTGTATTGAACGAAGTATTAATTGCGCACCGGCTGTAATCTCCCATGATCAAACCACATTTATTGCCTGCTTCAACAAAATTCCCTTTTTTTTTGCTCCACATTACAACGATGCCAGCCGTATTTTTAAGATTCGAATTGCTTGTACCGGCACCCAGATTACACCAACTACCGATAACAGAATCTCCTAAATACCCATCATGACCTTTATTACTATAACTGGTTAAAATGGAATTTTTAATTTCACCGCCGGCAAGGCAAAATGGCCCAATAGTGGTTGCACCATAAATTTTAGTTCCCATTTTTATTCTGCTTCCTTCGCACAGGGCAAACGGCCCCCGGATAAGGCAGCCTTCCTGTATTACCGAATTCTTTCCAATATAAATAGGGCCATCGTTGGCATTTAAAATTGAATAACTAGCCTCTGCGCCTTCTTCTATAAAAATATTTCCAGGATTAATTAATTGATTGCTGGAAGAAATTTCCCACGAAGTTTTTCCTGCAGTGATCAACTCAAAATCCTGGTGGATGGCCCAATCATTAAATTCAAAAATTTGCCAGGGATATTCCAAAGTTTTACAATCTGCCAGTGACAGAATTGTGTCGTTGTCCAGTGCGAAAGCCTTAAAGAATCTTGCTGATGGGATTACGTTTGCTGGTATGGTTTTAAAAGAACCTGTTTCGGGTTTTACTTTTTCAGAACTTAAAAATATTTTTCCGGTAAAAACTTGTTGCCATTTTTCCAAGATGGTTAGAATTCCAATTCGGATGTGCACCATTGAACGCAACGCCCCAAAAGGATAAAGGCTATCGTTGAAGGGAAGATCATCCAGCAAAATATTCATTTGGTAATCTACTTATTAATGAACGAAGCGGAAAAATAAAAAAAAACCCCCAATGAAGGGGGCAAAAAATCAAAACTATTATTATTACTTATCTTTTTTCTCGTAACGTCTTTTGAATTTATCGATACGGCCAGCGGTATCCACCAATACATTTTTACCTGTATAAAACGGATGGGACGTATTAGAAATTTCCAGTTTAATAACAGGATATTCATTGCCATCTTCCCATTTTAGCATTTCCCTTGAGGATGCGGTGGAGCGGCTTAAAAACGTGGTACCATTACTCATATCCTTAAAAACTACGAACCTATAATTCGAAGGATGAATGTCTTTTTTCATATTAATTATTTTTATGCATGGATTTTGCCATACTTTTTGAGGTCGCAAAGCTAGTGCATTTATCTATATTGGCAAAACGGAAAAACCGTTAATTTTTCATATTGATATACTGCAACGCCAGGCCAAGATCCCAACTTTTTGAGGCCTGTATAATTTCCTGCAAATCATCTATTTTTTTCGCCGTTATCCTTATGATGTCATCCATAATAGCAGCCTGAACTTTAAGGCCGGAATCCTTGATGAGTTTTACAATTTTTTTAGCATCTTCCTGTTTGATGCCATTACGAACAGGAACTTCTTTTTTCATTACTTTTCCACTCTGAAAGGGCTCTTTAGTCAGATCATAAATTTCTGCGGCAAGGCCTTGCTTCATGCTTCGGCTTATAAGAACGTCGGTCACCTGGTTCAGTTTCATTTCACTTTCGGCCTCAAGATTCAATTTAAATTCCTTTTTATTTAAATCAATTACTACATGGCTTCCTTTGAAATCAAAACGATTCCTAATTTCTTTTTCGACTGTGTTTATTGCGTTATCAAGTGTTTGGAGGTCTACTTTACTTACAAGATCAAATGACGGCATAGTGTAAAATTTATGATTATTTGAATTGCAAAGATAAAAAATGAAATTAAGAAAGATGAATAACGAAGTGTCTCTGCCATGAAATGTTATAAAAGTCCACTCGAATAATTGTAATTCAGATGAACTAAATATTCACCTTTGGCTCTCCTGTAATTTTTTCAGATAGCGATCTTCGGCGCCTTCTTCGCGAGCCCCACAATTGGCCTTTATGATATACCGGCACCACATCGCCGAGTAATTTACCCCATGGCCTTAATCCATCAACGCGATCGAAAATAATTTTAAGAACGGCAACAAATGGAATTGATAAAAACATGCCGGGTACACCCCAAATTGCACCTCCCAAAAGAACAATCAATAAAGAAACCAACGCATTAATTTTTACTTTCGACGATACGATGCGTGGCACTAAAATGTTGTTATCAATAAACTGTATCACGACATAACATCCTATAATTCCGAGTTGGGTTGAATAACCATCTTTGGTAACCGTTGCTATAAGAATTGGAAGCGCAATTGCAATGATGCCACCTATGTATGGAAGTACATTTAATATTGCGCCAATCACGCCTATAAGAACAGCATACTGTACGCCCAGGATCATTAACGCAGCCGAGTTCATGATGGCCACGATGATCGCCTCCAATAACAGGCCGAACATATAGCTTTGTATAGCAGCCTTTGTTTGGCCTAGTACCACACCAACATGATCAGAGTTCTTTTCGGCAAAAATTTCATAAAGGAAATTGAGAATTAGTGTTTTATAAAAAAGCAATAAAAAAATGTAAACAGGTAAAAGAACAATGGTGCTTATTGCGCCTAACACTGTACCTAGAGTTTGCGCTATTAATGGTTTTAGGTTATCTCCTGCTTGTGCAAGCATTTGCTTCTGCTTCTCCAATGAAAAAGAATAATGATACTGTAGCCACAATTGTAAGTCATGAAACAGTGATGAAAATTTAGTTCCCAACATTTCCATGTTGTTGGAAAATTTTACAATTTGGGATGAAATAAAAACCATTAAGCCAGCTACAAAAAGGATGGTGAGAATCAGTGCTATTAATATCGCTGCGATTTTGGGGATTTTCTTTTGTTGAAGCTTATTTACAAGTGGATTTAAAAGAATAGCAATCATTATGGCAAAAGCCAGTGGTACTAAAATGCTTTTTATTACAAACAGCATATATAATAAGATAACAATACCAAAAAGAGTAACCGTAGCCCGGAAATAGAAGGGATATTTTTTTTCCATAAAGTAATTTAGAATAATCTTTTTTGACGATCGTAATAATTTTATTAGATTTCGGCATTGTATAAATTACGCAGATTATTACAATTTAAAAAAACAAATGCCGCTGCAACTTCTTCTCGCAGTTATGCGTATTTCAGAATAGATTTGGATATGAACTCCAAAAAATGTGTTTATTAAAAAATAACCCTTGAATTAGATTTGGAAAAAACAATTACAATTTTAAACGGTTGTAGGGTAAACGACCAAAAGTATCAAAAAATACTTTATGAGAATTACCATGCGTTTGCTTTAAAAATTGTATTTCGCTATATATATAATTATGAAGAAGCGCTGGAAGTAGCTAACGACGGATTTGTAAAATTTTTTTTAAGAATAGACCAATTTAAGTACGAAAATGAACCGGATGCAGAAAAATTATTATTTGGCTGGATAAGGAAAATAATGATCAACACTTCAATTGATCTTTTAAGAAAAAAAATGCTGCTGCCGGAGATTGGAGGTATCCCAGATTATGTGTGGAATATTAAAGACAAAAGTTCCTCAGCCGACCAGATGATAATTTATAAAGATCTTATAATGCTTATAAAGAAATTGCCGCCTGCTTATAGAATTGTTTTTAACATGCAGGTTATTGATGGTTATACGCATATTGAAATTGCGGAAATATTAGAAATCCCTGTTAATACTTCAAAATCAAATTTATTGCGGGCCAAAGCATTAATTAAAAAATATTTAAATCAAAAGGAAGAGCTTACAAAATGCAGCATATAGAAAACGATATGGATGATTTATTTCAAAGGGCAGGAGAAAACTATCCTCTCAAAAACAGTGCTGATTGGGAAAGTGTTTCTAAAAGATTGGGAATGGAAAATAAGCCTCTTACAACTCCTTCAAAAAGAAAAAAAAGTAGAAAAATTATTCCTCTTTTGTTGTTACTTATTTTATCAGGTTCCTGGTTTATTTGGCACCAAATTGCTACGGCAAATTTTCAGAAAAATAATTCAACCGATCTGCCAAAAAGTGATCTTTATAATGCTTCCAATACAAATACTAAAAATAACATTGTAAACATTGCTGCAAATAAACAAACTATAGCAAATTCCTTTTTAAAAAATAAAATTGCCAATAATAAAAGTTTAACTGCTTACGCAGCTACTAATTTAAAATCAAAAGCAAGCCGTTCTTTTTATTTAAAAAGTGAACAGAAACTTGCCAATAGTGATGATTTAAAAAACAACACTACAAACAGTATTATTCACGATTCTTCTGACGACAAATATTTTACTGAAACACGTAATAATAAAATTAAAGAAAGACTGAAAATTAATCCAAATGAAATTTTTCAATTAACCGAAAATGAAAATAAGAAATTGGCAGAAAAAAATAAAAATGAAAATGTCGGCAACAAAGAGATTAATAACAAAACAAGGGAAAAACAAAAATCAAAAGGTTTTTATGCCGGAGTGGTAACAGCCCTGGATTTTAGTAAAGTAAAAGCCGGTTCATTCGATAACACAGGCTTTGATGCGGGTTTTCTTTTGGGATATAATATAAATAACAGGCTATCATTTGAAACAGGGTTTATGTGGAATAAAAAAATTTATAGCAGTGCGGGAAAAGATTTTAATATGAATAAAGTTCGCTCAACAATGCCTGCAGGTATGATAATAAACAGTCTCGAAAGCAATAGTTCTTTAGCCGAGATTCCTGTTAGGGTTAAGTATAATTTTATCCATAAAAATAATGCTGATTTTTTTGTTACCGCAGGCACATCTGCTTATATAATGACAAAAGAAAAAAATAATTATAACGTAACGTTTAACGGCAACAATGAAAAAATTTCCAGCGTTTATAATAAAGATAATTACGGACTACCCGCAGTTGCTAATGTAAGTGTGGGTTATGAACATAAAATTTCAAGATTGCTTAATATACGAATTGAACCATTTCTTAAAATCCCTTTGCAGGGAATTGGTGTCGGTAGTTTGCCTGTTACCAGCGCTGGCCTTCAAATAGCTATTACCGGTCATTTAAAGTAAACGGCATTATAGTATAAAAAAATTCTCTAAAAGAATAGTGGAAGAATTATGCGCTTTAATTAAAGAAATAAAAAATCAAAATAAATTTTAACCAATTAAAAAATCAAAAATGAAAAAGAACAATTATTTCAAACTATGCGTGGCAATTGCCATTATTTTTATCGCTGCTTCCTGTAATAAAAATGCGGATAAAAATTTTACACAAGCCAATAACAATCCTAAAACAGTAACAGAAGAAATGATGTCAGAAAGTGGTGCCAATCCTGACGAACAATCTATTACTGTTGAAAGCACTGCGGCATCTAACAATACAGAATCAGCAGTTGGAAATAGTAATGGACATTACCTTTATACAGAAAGCAACGAAGCGGGCAATAACCGGATTTTAGTTTATAAGATCAAGTATAATGGCTCTCTTAACTATGAAGGCGCAACTGCATCCGGTGGTATGGGAACAGGTGCAATTCTTGGCTCTTCACAAGGAGCTTTAGTTCTGGATAAAGAACATGAATGGCTATACGCAGTAAATGCAGGAAGCAATTCAGTATCTTCCTTTAAAGTAAATAATGACGGAAGCGTTACGCTTGCTGATACACAAAATTCCGGTGGAATGCAACCTTTCAGTGTAAGCGTTTCTGGCAACCTGTTATATGTACTAAATCACGGAAGTGATAATATCCAGGGTTTTCGTATTACGGAAAACGGAAAACTTCACCCGATACAAAATTCAAATCAGCCTTTAAGCTCTAAAGCTGTTGACGCACCACAAATTTCATTTACTCCCAATGGTGATTTTATAGTAGTTACCGAAAAAACTACTAATGTTATTGCCACATTTAAAGTAAAAAATAATGGTTCTGTAAACGCGGGGCTATTTACCACATCTGTAGGAGCAACCCCGTTTGGTTTTGCTTTTTCAAGAAACCAATTTATGATTGTTTCAAATGCTGAAGGCGGAACTGCTAATGCTGGTTCCGCAACATCATATACTATTGAAGGTAATGGTAAACTTAATGATATAAATGGAGCCATAAAAGATTTTGGTACAGCACCCTGCTGGTTTGCGGTAACAAAATATGGCCGGTTTGCTTATACAACAAATACGGCAACCAATAATATATCTTCTTATTATGTGGCTCCCTGGGGAGGTATTTATTTAGTGCAAAAAGAAGCAGCAACTACTGATACTCAGCCACTGGATATAGTTGTAGCCGCTAATAATTATTTTGTATATGAGCTTAATGGAACTGCACACTCTATTGGTGGTTATCATCGTACATTTTTCGGTGGCTTACAATCTATGGGAAGCACTCCTAATTTGCCAACAGGGTCTAGCGGTTTAGCAACTTATTAATCGATATAAGTAACTTATAAAAACAAAGAGGTTGCTCTATCGAACAACCTTTTTATTTTTTACATTGAATGGTGGAAACTAATCTTGTTCTACTCGTCCACCACAAATAAATCTTTTTGAATAGTAATTGTCGTCTAAGTTACTAATAGTAACGCCCTGGCTTAATGAGGCATGAACGAAATAATGATTTTCTAAATAAAGGCCTACGTGAGAAACTCCGCCGTGTGTATTAAAAAAAACAAGATCACCTTCTTTAAGTTCATCAATTTTTATATGCTCAGTGGCCTGGTATTGCTGCCGTGCAGTACGCGGAACAGCAAATCCATAAACTGCTAATAGCAGGCTGCTCGTTAGTGCGCTGCAATCGATACCTTTTTTTGTAGTACCACCCATACGATAGCGCGTTCCAAACCAATTATCAATAAAACCAAATAAGGAAAGATTTTTTAAAGATTCAATATCAACATTTAGCATCATTGCATACTTATATTGAATAGTAGAAAGCTTTTCAATTAACGAACCTGATTTTGCATCCGCAACCACGCTCACTCCATTTTCTTTTACAACAACGGGAGCCGCTTCAACCTTTATACTTTTACTGCCGCCGCTTTCGGTTGTTTGCAAAATACCATCAGGCGTAAAGGAAATACCATTAATAAAATCAGGAGAAGAATTTTCAGTGCCCGGGGTAATTTGGATTTTATTGATATTTAACTGGGCAGTTGAAAGTTGGGCAGTGCCTGTTAAAAACACGAAAGAGCAAAATGCTACGAGTTTATTCATTTACTTGGGTTATTGGTTCGTTTATAAAAAAAACTATAAAAATGCACATTTACCAGGAGGTTATTATTTCCGTAAAATGTGCAACCTAGTTTTAATACAAACGAAAAAGTTTAATAATTATTTTCTCAAGCCCGACGAAGATAGGGTTCAGTAAATATATATACAAATAAAATTATTTATTTTAAACTAAATCTAATTCAGTTTATCAAAGTTTTACAGTCTTGTGGGTAATTTTCAAAAACACTCGTTTAGCTTTTTACGATATTTGCATTTTCAGATTTTTAGTATAAATGAAGTATTCTCACCTACACGTACACACGCAGTTTTCCTTACTTGATGGCGCTGCATCTATAAAAGCATTATATAATAAGGCTATTGCAGATGGCATGCCTGCGCTTGCGATATCTGACCATGGTAATATGTTTGGCGTTTTTGAATTTGTGAAGCACGCGCATTCCCTTAAAAATGAAGACGGATCTTTGAAAGTAAAGCCTATAGTGGGATGTGAGTTTTACATAACAGAAAACAGGTTTCAAAAGCAATTTACCAAAGAGCAGAAAGATCCAAGACATCACCAAATATTACTTGCCAAAAATAATATCGGATATAAGAATCTTGTGAAACTGACATCGCTCGGATATATTGAAGGCATGTATTCAAAGTATCCGCGAATAGATAAAGAATTAATCCACAAGCATCATGAAGGATTAATTGCCACAACATGTTGTCTCGGCGCGTTGGTTCCACAACTCATTTTAAAAAAAGGGGAATCGGATGCAGAGAATGAATTCAAATGGTGGTTAAATATTTTTCAGAAAGACTATTATGTTGAATTGCAAAGGCACGGATTACAAGAACAAGAAAAAGTGAATAAGGTGCTGTTAAAATTTGCAAAAAAATATAATGTTAACGTTATTGCAAGTAACGATTCTCATTATGTTGACGAACCAGACGCAAATGCGCATGATATTTTGCTTTGCATCAATACCGGGGAAAAACAAGCTACGCCAAAGCTAAGCGAATTTACAGATGATGATATAACGGTAAAGAACAAACGCTTTGCATTCCCTAACAACCAATTTTATCTTAAGAATACGTCAGAAATGGCGACGGTATTTGACGACCTTCCGCAAGCATTGGATAATACTAACGAAATAATAGATAAAATTGAAGTGCTGGATCTTAAGAGGGAAATTTTATTGCCTCACTTTAAAGTTCCAAAAGAGTTTACATCACAAGAAGCCTACCTTGAACATTTGACGTGGACAGGTGCAAGAGAAAGATACAAAGAGATTACTCCCGAAATTGAAGAGCGGATCAATTTTGAATTGTTCACCATTAAAACAATGGGCTTTTCAGGATATTTTTTGATTGTTAGTGACTTTATTATTGAAGGTAAAAAGATGAATGTTTTTGTAGGCCCCGGAAGAGGATCCGCTGCTGGTTCGGTTGTAGCATATTGCATTGGAATTACGAACATTGATCCTATAAAATACAATTTACTTTTTGAAAGATTTTTGAATCCGGACAGGAAATCGATGCCGGATATAGATACAGATTTTGATGATGAAGGAAGACAAAAGGTATTGAATTACGTCGTTCAGAAATATGGAAAAAACCAGGTTGCTCAAATAATTACCTATGGTACCATGGCTGCCAAAATGAGTATTAAGGACGTTGCCCGCGTTATGGATTTGCCATTGGTAGAAAGTAATACGCTGGCAAAATTAATACCTGATCGGCCCGGCACCTCATTAAGAAAAGTTCTAAAAGCGCCGCTTACCGGCCCAAAATCTTTAACCGAAGAAGGTGTTGGTGCCGATGACATCGACAATATAAAAAAACTAAGAGAGATATATAACGGTGAGGATATGCGCAGTAAAGTATTACATGAAGCCGAGATATTAGAAGGCTCTGTAAGAAATACCGGCATTCATGCTTCAGCAATTATAATTGCGCCGCAAGACCTGATGGATTTAATTCCGGTGGCGTCTTCAAAAGATTCTGATTTATGGCTTACGCAAATTGATGGAAGCAACATTGAAAGCGCAGGTGTATTGAAGATGGATTTTTTGGGTTTAAAAACATTAAGCATCTTAAAAACTGCTTTACAACTGATCAGGCAAAATCATGGGGTTGAGATTGACCTTGATGGATTACCACTTGATGATGAGGACACCTACAAACTTTACCAGCGGGCTGATACCAACGCAACATTTCAGTTTGAAAGCGGTGGCATGCAAAAGCATCTTCGGGATTTAAAGCCGGATACTTTTAATGACCTTATCGCAATGAACGCGCTCTTTCGGCCGGGGCCAATGGCTTACATCCCGGATTATATTGAGAGAAAGCACGGGCGCCAGGAAATTCACTATGACCTTCCTGAAATGGAAGAGATTTTAAAGGACACGTATGGTATTACAGTTTACCAGGAACAGGTAATGTTGCTCTCTCAAAAAATTGCCGGATTTAGTAAAGGCGATGCTGATGTGTTGCGGAAAGCAATGGGTAAAAAGCAACGTGCTATTTTGGATAAAATGAAAGAGCAATTTATTGCTGGTGCAAAGAAAAATAATCACCCCGTGGCTAAATTGGAAAAAATTTGGACCGATTGGGAATCATTTGCTCAATACGCATTTAATAAATCTCATTCTACATGTTATGCTTTGGTAGCTTACCAAACTGCTTATTTAAAGGCACATTATCCAAGCGAATATATGGCCGCTGTTTTGAATCACGCGGGCTCCATTGAAAAGATCACCTTCTTTATGGAAGAATGCAAAAGAATGGGCCTTACCGTTCTCGGGCCTGATGTTAATGAATCACAAAAAGGATTTGCGGTAAATAAAAAAGGAGAAATCAGGTTTGGCTTCAGTGGTATGAAAGGTGTTGGCGAAGCGGCGCTTGAAAACATCATTGAAGAACGCGAAAAACACGGCAGCTTTTCTTCAATTTATGATCTTATAAAAAGAGTAAATCAAAAGACAGTAAATAAGAAATCGCTCGAAAGTCTTGCCTATTCAGGTGCTTTTGATTGTTTTAAAAATACACATAGAGCACAATACTTTTATGTAGCCCCCGGCGATACGATAAATGGACTTGAAAAAATTATTCGCTTTGGAGGCCAATACCAGGCACAACTTTCAAGTAATTCAAATACTCTTTTCGGAGATTTACAAATGGCAGAGATTTCTGCACCTCCTCTCGCCGATTGCGAGCCATGGCCACTTATTAAATTGTTGGATTACGAAAAGGACGTAACCGGAATGTTTATGAGCGGCCACCCGCTGGATAATTTTTCTTTCCAACTGAAGCATTATGGCCTAACGCCCATTGCAGAATTTAACGAGTTTAAAGAGGCGGTTAATCTCCATCCTAACCCGGGTAGAACCTTTCGCATTGCAGGGCTTGTAGCGGAGGCGCAACACCGCATTTCCAAAACAGGGAATAAGTACGGCGTATTTCATATTGAAGACTACTCTTCAAAAATGGAACTCATGCTTTTTAGCGATGATTATGTAAAATTCAATAATTACCTGGAAGCCGGAATGGTCATCTTTATCAGCGGGACCTTCAGGCAGCGGTATAGTAAGTCGGAGTTTGAATTCAAGGTTTCTCAAATAACGCTCCTTGAATCGCTAATGAAATCCTGCACAAAAAGATTGCAAATAGAAGCCGATCCCAAAGACATTTCCCAGGATTTTATCGATTTTATTGAAAAAAATGTAAAGCGTTTTCCGGGCAATACCGCATTGAAATTTTGCATCCACGATAGGCTGGCAGAGTTCAAAGTAGGCATGTACAATATGGAAGAAGGGTTTGAAATGAATGACGAAATGGCTAATTATCTGCAACAAAGGGCCGAACTGGACGTTCTTGTAGAATTAACATAGTGTGGATATGCCAATTCATCATTTTGAAAAGATTGGTTGTAATTTTGCAATATCGCAGTAAAAAATTAAAATTTATTAAACATCAAATTATGGCAGCAGAATATACAGATGCAAATTTTCAGGAAAAAGTTCTTGATTCAGAAAAACTTACGATGATAGACTTTTGGGCAGAATGGTGCGGTCCCTGCCGTGCAATCGGACCAGTTGTTGAAGAACTCTCAAAAGAATATGATGGTTCAGTTAATATTGGAAAAGTAAACGTTGATCAAAACCCGCAGCTTAGCATTAATTATGGTATCACCAGTATTCCGGCAATAATTTTCGTAAAAGGCGGAAAAGTTGTTGACAAATTGGTAGGTGCGCAACCCAAATCAAATTTTGTAAAGAAAATAGAAGCGTTGAAATAAATTTCTCTGTTTCCCTTAAAACCTGGCTCCAAAAGAGGCAGGTTTTTTTGTGCATATACCGCGTTTTTTATCAAAATAAAATGTTTTGATTTTGTTTCTTCAATACCTTTTCCGATAGCCCAGTACCGCCCAACCGTTTAATAATATTGCAAATCCAAATACAGTAATCAACTGATTTTTTATGTCCACAAACCCGCTGCCTTTAAGTACCACCATCCTCATTACTTCAATAAAATAAGATACCGGGTTTGCCTTCGTGACCATTTGAGCCCATTGCGGCATACTATCTATTGATGTGTATAGGCCACCCAGCAAAATAAAGATCATCATCAAAAAAAACGAGATCAACATGGCTTGTTGTTGTGTAGATGTATAGGTTGAAATTAAAAGTCCCAGGCCTAAAACAGCCAACAGGTATACCGCCGCAAATCCAAATATTACCAATAAACTTCCGGCAGGAACGATACCGTAAAAGAGTCTTGAAATGCCCAGACCTATTGCAAGAACTATTAATCCTAATATCCAAAAAGGAATCAGCTTTCCTAAGATAAACTGATATTTTTTTATGGGAGTTACATTTATCTGCTCGATGGTTCCTATCTCTTTTTCCTTTACAATATTTAATGACGCAAGAAAAGAACCAACCATAGTTACTAAAATCACTAATATGCCCGGCACCATAAAATATTTATAATTCATAAGGGGATTATACCAATCGGAAGAAACAACATGAATATCCGTTTCAGGACTAAAGCGTGGAAATTGTATCCACTGCATTCGCACCTTCCGGTTAAACTCCTGGATGATAGAACCGAGGTAAGCGCCGCCCAGATTAGCTTTCACGCCGTTAATTGCATTTACGGCCACAAATAATTTTGATTCATTTGCCTTAATTAAATCTTTTTGAAATGACTGAGGTATTTCAAGAACCAGGTCAGCTTTATCTTTTTCAATAGGCACAAGCGATTGCTGGTAAGAGGCAGTATAACTCTGTAAAATAAAATATCCTGATGCGGTAATACTCGAAATTAATTGTCTTGAATAAGGCGAGTGGTCATGATCAATTACGCTGATGTTGATATTTTTCATTTCATAGTCAGCAGCCCACGGCAACACCATCAGCTGGATAACCGGCATAAGGAATATTATCCGGAGAATAGATTTATCCCGGAATATTTGCCTGAATTCTTTTTGCAACAGAAACAATAACACCCTCATGCCAGCCTTATTTTAAAGTTCTTAATACTTAATGCAAGGAAAAAAAACAGCATACCGGTTAACACCAAAACTTCTTTCCAAATTAATGCAAACCCAACTCCTTTTATCATTACAGATTTCACGATCGTATAAAACCATTTCGCCGGCACAATATTAGAAATGATGCGCAAAGGCAATGGCATATTTTCTATTGGAAACATGAAGCCACTCAACATAACAGTTGGCAAAAACAACGCTACCAGTGCAACAAACATCGCAGTCTGTTGTGAATCCGTTACTGAAGATATGAGTAAACCAAGGGCAAGAGACGTGAGGGTAAACAATATACTTACGCCCGTTAATAATAAAAGGCTTCCATTTATTGGAACACCTAACACAAATACACTCAGCAATAAAATGCTCGTAATATTTATCATCGATAATAATAAATAGGGAACTGCCTTGGCAATTACTATTTTTAAAGGTTGCAC
>JBDTKB010000032.1:0-2880 GCA_039935555.1 Ginsengibacter sp.
GAGAATTATCCGGAAGAGATCAAAGAATATATTGAGGAAGACCAGGTGATACCAACCAGGGAAATTGGAAATAGCAGTGAGCCTTATGAGATCATTTCTGAAGAAACCGGATCTGATTTGCAGGCACATGCTGACCAAACCGAAGCGCAAATAAATGACGTTGAAATAATAAACGAAGTCAATGATTCATTTCCCACATTTGAAACCGCACGCACGGACGTTTCTTCGGAGGAAGAAGATATAATTGCTTTTGAACCTTTGCACACTGTTGATTATTTTGCATCGCAAGGAATAAAAATTAATGACGAACTTATTACAAATGATAAACTTGGAAGCCAAATGAAAAGTTTTACTGCGTGGCTTAAGAGCATGAAAAAGCTGCATCCCGGAAGGTTGGCGGAACAGAATGTTGCGACGGAGAAATTAATTCAAACAGCCGCAGAAGAGTCGAACGTAAATACCGAAGTGCTTACTGAGGCTATGGCTGAAGTGCTTATAAAGCAGGATAAAAGGGAAAAGGCGATAGAAATGTTTAGCAAATTAAGTTTGATAAATCCCTCCAAAAGCGCTTACTTTGCAGCCAAAATTGAAAGTATAAAATCAAGTTAATATGTTAATAGTTTTTGGAATAATACTCATTGTTTGTTCCCTTATTTTAGGCCTTATTATTCTTATTCAAAATCCAAAAGGCGGAGGTTTATCCTCTTCTCTCGGCGGATTTGGAAACCAACTTATGGGCGTTAAGCAAACAACCGATATTCTTGAAAAAGGTACCTGGTTATTTGCAGGTATTATCGGCGTTTTATGCCTCACATCTGCCATGTTTATTCCTAAAACTTCTGGTAATTTAAAAGACAATCAAATGTATGATGCGCCCGTTACGGCACCCGCTACAAATCCTAATAACACAGTACCGTTAAATAATAGTGCACAACCTTCCACCGGGGTTCCTGCAACTCGTCACAAATAATTTATCAAAGTATTTTCAAACCCTGTCTAAAAAGGCAGGGTTTTTTTATTTACTTTGAAACAATAAAAATTCTCGATTTTTTTTATCCATCCTGTTAAAAATCAAATGAAGTAAATTTATGAAGCCAGGAAAGATTTTTTTATTGATTACTTGCCTTGTTTGCATTGTTGCTTCATACGTACTATGGATGTTTTTTGGCCCCACAATAAATGCCCCGAGGACGAATTTCTTTTACATTCATTCCGGATCTACCTATCAACAATTAAAAGACAGCCTGAAAAAAAATAAAATTATCAGTAATGATTTTTGGTTTGATAAGGTGGCAACTTATTCGCATTTTGATAAAAATGTAAAGGCTGGAAAATATAAGATCAAAGATGGGATGAGTGTTTTAAACCTTGTAAAAATGTTTAAATCCGGAAGGCAAAGCCCGGTGAATCTTGTTATCACCAAGCTTAGAACCAAAGAGGACCTTGCAAAAAAAATCGGCGAAAATTTTGAAACCGATTCCTTATCTGTAATTAATTTTTTAAACAATAATGATTCTATTCATCAATTTAATGTTGATACCAATAATGTAATGACCATGGTTATTCCAAATACCTACACCTATACCTGGAATACTTCAATTGAAAAAGTTTTGAATAAATTATATACTGTTCAACAGAAATTTTGGAACGACGAAAGAAATAAAAAAGCTGAGAGATTGCAGCTAACGCCAAAAGAAGTGTACATACTTTCATCAATTGTTGAAGAGGAAACTAACCGGCAAGCTGATAAGGGCAAGATTGCCAGCGTATATATTAACAGGCTTAGAAAAGGAATGAAACTTGCTGCAGACCCAACGATTAAGTTTGCAATGAACGATTTTGGGCTTAAAAGAATTTATTATAAATACCTTAGTTATCCCTCGCCGTACAACACCTATATTCATGCTGGCCTTCCTCCCGGACCAATAAATACGCCTTCAATAAAAACGATAGACGCGGTTTTAGATGCGCCGGAAACAAATTATTTATTCTTTGTAGCCCGTTCTGATTTTTCAGGTTATTCAGATTTTGCCGCTACTTACAAGGAACATACAATTTATGCCAAAGCCTATCAGCAGGCGCTTGACAGCATTATTAAGGCAAAGGAAAATCCATAAATTTATTAATGAGTACTTTAGATTATTAAATGTAAATTATAAAGCAAACAAATAATTCGTTTACGTTTGACAAAATCTACCCGTATATATTTACTACTGCATCCTCTGAATTATTTAAAAGAGAAAAGCAAGAAATGGAAGCCACCGGGTTTCCAGGGAATTTCCTTTTATGAAGTAATGAAATTCTTTGCAAAGGAATTTAGCATACCGAGCCTCACTGAAAGAGCGGCGGCCATTTCGTATAATTTCATCATGTCGGTACCACCGACATGCCTTTTTCTTTTTACGCTAATTCCCAACCTTCCTTTTGTTTCCAAGCGAGGTTTGAAACATCAGTTGCATGGCTTAATTACTGACATCATTCCCGCACAGGCAAACAACAAGGGCCTTATACAATTCGTTGACAGTTTTATAGACGGCTCCAAAATCGGACTTATCTCCTTCACATTTATATTGTCATTATTTTTTGCGTCTAATGCAGTAATTGGCTTAATGAGATCTTTCAATAAAGATTATATCGGTTTTCAAAAAGTTAAAGGATTAAAAAAAAGGTGGATCGCTTTAAAACTGACCGTTTTACTTTTTGGCTTGATCTTAATTTGCCTTGTATTGCTTTTAGTGCAGAATAATGTTCTCAATTTGATCGGAATTACCGACATCAAAACCAGGCATTTGATTCTTTATGGAAAATGGCTTTTTATAATTGCGCTCATTTTTTACAGCTACGCGTTTATTTATAAATATGCGCCATCAACCAAAAAGA
>JBDTKB010000033.1:0-2719 GCA_039935555.1 Ginsengibacter sp.
AGCCGAATCATTTTTATGATACCGGATACACTTTAATAAATGCATGGAAAGAAATTTTAAAACATTGGAAAATCCTTTATGAGATCAGCAGGTACAACTATAAGGCAGGCGTTTCTTACTGGCCGGCAATGAAAGGAATAAAATTTAGAATTGAAACGAGAAAACATTATAAAAAGATTAAAGATGCGGATAAAGAAATTCCGTAAATTTTAATAATCTTACGGCTCTAAATAAAACCCATGAAAATAAAATACATTTTATATTTTCTTATATTTTTTTCTTCTGCAACGAAGGCGCAAAAATATTCTCCACTTGACCAGGGAAGTACAGTTCATTTTGTCATTAAAAATTTTGGAATTAAAACCGGTGGTCAACTCACCGGATTGAAAGGAGACATTTATTTTTTTACCACCGACCTGGCAGCGTGCAGGTTTAATGTGAGCGTTAGTACTTCTACAATTGACACGGATAATGAAAGCCGCGACAAGCATTTAAAAAGCGACGAATATTTTGACGTTGAAAAATTTCCGGAGATCATGCTTGAATCAACTAAAGTTGAAAAGACCAATAAAACCGTGGATGGGTATTATTTCCTTTCTGCTAATCTTACGATTCATGGAATTACAAAACCCATATCATTTCCTTTTCACGCTGAAAAACAAAATGACAGCTATTTATTTACGGGTGAGTTTGAAATAAACAGGCTTGATTTTGGCGTTGGAGAAAACAGCGCGGTGTTAAGCAATACAGTCGCTGTATCTTTATCTGTTTTAGCAAAAAAGAATTAACGCCGTTCGCATATGGGGCTTGCAAAAGTTTTTTTTTGGGGAATGATAGTAAGTTTCCTGGGCTCGCTTCCCCTGGGTACGCTCAACGTTGCAGCCATGCAAATAAGTGTTCAGGAAAGTATCATTGATGCCATTTATTTTTCCCTGGGATCTTTACTAACGGAAATGATGTATGTAAGAATTTCGCTTGTAGGTATTAACTGGATTCGGAAACGAAAGGTATTATTCAAATGGATGGAATGGATCACTCTCGCAATAGTTATCGCGCTGGCTACAGGCAGTTTTATTGCGGCAACCCAGGAGCACCACGCGAAAAATATTATGCTTAATAATAATATGAATCGTTTCTTGCTCGGCCTTTTATTAAGTTCTATTAGCCCAATGCAAATCCCATTTTGGTTTGGATGGAGCACGGTTTTATTTACCAAAGGAGTTTTACAACCGAAAAATTCATACTACAATTTATATATTGTAGGCATCGGCCTCGGAACATTGATGGGAAACTGTGTGTTCATTTTTGGTGGAAAATACATTGTTGAGAAACTAAATACTAATCAGAATATTTTAAACTGGGTGATAGGAGGAATATTTGCTCTGACCGCTGTTATCCAATTTATTAGAATTTTAATGCATAAAGATGCACTTGAAAAACTGGATAAAATGTAAATGAATTTTTCTTGAAAAGAAATTTTCTTTATCCCTTATTCTTAAATGATCTCTTTCTAATTAGTAAACATTTTTTTGGCAATTTCTGAATCATGGCTATAAATATCATTGCGAAAGTTTAGCCTGCCATTTTCGTCTACCCATGCTGTATAGTACGTTATAAAAACCGGCACAGGATTTTTAAGAGCAACAAACTGTTCGTTGCCACTATTCATAGCTTCATTTATTTTCTCATCGGTCCATTTAGAATTGTCCTTCAATAAATAGTCTGCTAATTTTTCCGGCTCGCTCAGGCGTATACAACCATGGCTAAAAGCCCTTACGCTTTTATTGAAAAGTTCCTTAGCAGGTGTGTCATGAAAATAAATATTAAAGCTGTTCGGAAATAAAAACTTCACCTTTCCAAGGGAATTATCACCGCCCGGTTTTTGCCTTACAACCGGCAAACCGTTGCTTTGGCCAGTAGACTCCATATTATGTTTTTGAAGGTATTTTGGATCTTTTTTAATCGCCGGCTCTATTTCACTCTTTACAATACTACGTGGCACATTCCAATACGGACTAAACACAATCGTTGTCAATTTATCAGAAAAAATCGTGGTGTTATGACCGTCTTTTCCTACTACAACATTTATATCGAAGACTTTATTTTTTCCATCATAGACGTGCAATACAAATTCAGGAATATTTACAACAATTAAGCGACCGTCTGGTTCCTGGGGCATCCATCTCATGCGGTTCATGTTTATAAAAATTTGCTTCAGTCTGTCCAAAGCGGGCACATTCATGTCCTTAATAAGTGAGGCGGAAAGTTCTCCGTTTGCATTATACCCAAACCTCGATTGATAACTTTTTATTCCATCGGCAAGGTTGTCATCAAAAATATTTGTCGTGTCGTCCTGGGGCAAATCACTGGTAAATTGAAGATATTTTTTTATGACCGCAACTTCTGGTGAAGATTTTCCTTTCTTAAGCTTTTTTGCATCATCCGGAATTTGAGGCCAGCCGCCTGCTTTGGCGATATCAGCATACTTTTTCAACTGACCGGAAAGCAACTTGTAAGAAGAATTAATATCAGAAAAATATTTATCATCTTTATGTTTTTTATTCAATAGAGAATCAGCAAGGTGAATCGGCTCTTCTTTTTTGAAAGGTACAAATCGTTCCATTTCCTTCCTTTTTACATAACCTTTTTGAAAATTATCTCTTGTAAATTGTATAAAATTTTCAGTGAGTAAAAGTTCCGTATTAATTGCAGATTTATC